>VKHO01000019.1 GCA_011125455.1 Chlamydiales bacterium STE3
AAAATCTACAGATCTTTGGCCAATTCCACACCCGCCAACCGTTGGAACAATGATATCATCATCCGTCCTGCCAAGAAGCGCTCCAATCATTAAAATCGGGATACGATTGGCTCCGGAAAATCGTTGAGGGACATAGGAGGTTTTCAGCTCTCTGGTGATCACTTCCATTTCTCCAGCATCTCTATCCCAATGCACTTCCATGCCAATGTCTTTACATAAATCAATAGTTACTTCAACATCGCCAATATTCGGAACGTTATAAAAACGACATTTTTTATCGGAAAGTAGCGAAGCTACAAGTAATTTTGTCATTGCATTCTTTGCACCGGCTGCTTTAACAACACCTTTTAAAGGAGTGCCCCCTTTTATCTTAATCAATTCCATTGTACCCGCTTGGTCTTAAATCAATTTTTATTATTATTAATTAACTTTAAATGTAGGAAAATTAGATCGTAAAGTCTCATGGCCCATTTTCTTATGACAAGTCTTCTCGGGCATTGTATTATCAATAATTTTGTTTTATTACAATATAAAACTGTAAAAAATCTGTTCTTTTTTTCATCTTCTTTATAACCCCTACAACAAAGCAAGAAAGCAAATTAGTAATAAAAATAGCCGAATTTACAACTATTCGATTAATGAAACACTTAACTGCCTATTAAAAGAGATATTTTTACTATTTAATTTTAATGAATTTGGAAGTAATCCTTGGCCATTTTTACCATAGTTAAATTGTAAGTTTTTTGAGGGAAAATGTCTTTTTTGTATAAGTAATGCACATAAAGCCATCGTCATCCTGGCATTGATTTCAACAACAGGATGCAATCTCAGATCAGAGCCTGAGTGATATACCATGGCATCAATTCCAATATAGCCATGGTACCCTTTTTCTCTTATCAGCCGAAGGATCTCTTTCGCAACGACAAGATGGCTTTCAAGAATACTAGGAAAATCTTTAAACAAAAATGCTTCTTTTCCGATAACAGAACCTAAATAGCTTCCGGAAGGATGATTAACCATTTTGGTCGCTCCTAAAAATTTCTCTTCATCAGAGCTCACATACCATTGTGTACTAAAATCAAGAACACGCTCAACCCATGGCTCTGCAAGGACAGGTAAATTCATTTTCCATTCTTTTTCACAAAAATAGAGCATATTGTCTGTTAAAGGTGCGCTGACATCGCAAAGAAAATGACCCCTTCCCGAAAAACCGAAACAATTTTTGAGCACTATAGTTGGCGCAGTCTTCTGTTTAAGCCAAACCAATAGATCTTCTTTATTAAAAATTAAACGTGCCCCTTCTAGCTTAGGGGCATGAAAAAATCCCCACGCTTTGCTATTAACCTGCCTTACAACCTCCCAATTAGGCATGGGATAAATAAGTCCTTTTTCTTTAGCAAAATGTGCAACATTTTTTGACCATCCCCAAGTCACTAGTTCATCACCACTCTTCAATTTCTCCTCAGTAATAAGTTCTGGAAGCACTAGTTTCTGATTTTGCAAGAGCGGTAGGTAGTGCTCTTTTGGAAAACCCGTGATTAGTACAGCATTTTCTGGCTCGGCAAAAAGAAAAGGTAGAAATTGTAGCTGCAAACAAATCGGACTTTTTTCAAGGTTCTTTATCGGAGAAGAGAGAACTTTTTCTATAAATTCAAACTCGAAATTCGTATTAGCAAAATAAATTTTTTTCATAAGTTAGGATGAGAATTAGATTTTACATTCGCTCAGCATTTAAGTATGATGTCACTAATTATAGCGATGTTCGCACAAGTTTTAGGAGCTTATTATGCCAGTTAGAACCGGAATAGGACAAGATAGCCATCGATTTCTACCTCCCCATTCTTCAAAACCCTGTATTATTGCAGGTCTTATTTTTGATGATGTCCCGGGATTTTCGGCTAATTCTGACGGAGATATTGTTTTTCATGCAATTTGTAATGCTATCTCCTCTTTAACGCATGTTTTGATCCTAGGGGCTGTCGCAGATGAGCTTTGCTTAAAAGGAGGCATTACGGATAGTGAAGTCTATTTAATAGAAGCTATGAAAACTCTCGGAAATCAAAAAATTACCTATGTTTCTCTCACCATTGAAGCAAAAAAACCAAAGTTTAAACACCGTTTAGATGAAATGCGCGCTAATATCGCAAGGGTGATGCACCTTGACGTTAGTCAAGTTGGCATTACAGCAACAACGGGAGAGGGTTTGACAGATTTTGGCTGTGGTGATGGAGCCCAATGCTTTGCTATTGTAACCACCGAAGAAAATTCTTAATCCCCATTATTACATTCAAACGTTGAAAATCTATCACTGAAAATGGGCTTTACCCCTTTAAATTTACCCTAGGAGCGAGATAAAGCCACTTCAATAGACGTCACGCAAGTAACGCTTTTCTGCTCTTAAACGCTTGAGGTAAAGTTTAGCCTGATCATTATCTAGATGGCCATATTGCTTGATAATTTCGATTAGGGCGAGCTCGACATCTTTTGCCATATATTTAGCGTCTCCACAAACAAAAAGATAAGCTCCTTGCTCAAGCCATTGAAAAATCTCAAGACCATTTTCTAACATACGGTGCTGGACATAAATTTTAGTAGCTTGATCTCTTGAAAATGCGAGATGCAGTTTGAGCTGTCCTTCGCCTTCCAATTTAAGCCACTCTTCTTCATAAAAATATTCGCCATTTTTTGTCCATTCCCCGAAGAAAAGCCAGTTTTTGCCTACATGCTTTTTATGTAAGCGTTCTTGCAAGAAAGCGCGAAATGGTGCAATCCCCGTCCCAGGGCCTACCATAATGATAGGTGCCTCCTCTGATTCAGGAAGTGTAAATCCATGATGGGGTTGGATATAGATAGGGACAACTGGTTCACCAATAGGACAATCACAGCAAAGATAATGAGTACACACACCTTGCCGCTCAATACCTAATGTTTGGTAGCGCGTCAAAGCGATTGTTAAATGCACCTCATCTCCTACAACCAACTGCGAAGAAGAAATGGAATAAAGTCTCGGCAAAAGAGGCATTAGCAAAGAGCTAAGTTCTTGAGCCGTAAAGGTTACTTCTTCGTTTTCATGAAGAACTTCCCAAAGCTCTCGATCTTCCATGTACTGCTTTAGTTGTTCTCGGTTGTCTTCTTGCAAAAGATTTTCAAGGATTTTTCTTTTGAAAGGAAGTGATTGCCTTTCCAAGACAACAGAAATAAATTTTTTGCTAAATTCTGTAATATTTGCTTTTGAATGGAGAAAATTTCTGAAGGAAATCTCCTCACCGTTACGATCGACAACCACCTCTTCACCTGATGCCTTTGCAGCAATGAGAGTTTTTTCGATGAGATTTAAGTTATTTAAAGGAAAAACCCCTAAGCTATCCCCAACATTGTATCTTAAGCCTGAGCCTTGAATATCAAGAACAATATGGTACGTGCATTTTTGCGAACCGGCTTTACATAGCAAAGTGCGCTCTTTTATTGTCGCTAGAAAAGGATGGATTTTATTATATGTTTCCTGCTTATTCATAAACCATACAGCATTTTCGAGAGATTATACAGAATGTGGCGATTATTGTTTTGTAGTTTTTTTTGGTTTTTATCCCTTGTAAGCGATTGGGATGTAAAACACTTAACTTTAGAAGAAAAAGTTGGTCAGCTTCTCCTTGTCCATTTTCGAGGAGAAACGTTTAATGCTCCTGCTTCTAAGCTCCTTTCTAAAGCTTTTATCGGTGGTTTTATTCTTCAGCCGTGGGCAAATGGCCTCCATTCTCCGGAACAAATTGAAAGGCTTACTAAGGCTCTGCAGTTAAAAAGCCGCATCCCCCTATTCATAGCAGTCGATCAAGAGGGAGGACGACTCAATCCCCTAAAAAATGGCTTTACTATGCTTCCCTCTCAAAGGGAGCAAGCACAAATCCCACAGAATATTCAAACGCTAACTCACCAGCTAGGCCAGGAAATGCGACGGGCTGGTATCAATACCAATTTAAGTCCGGTCGCAGACATTGATAGCAATCCTCTTAACCCTATTATTGGCAACCGCGCTTTCAGCAGTAATCCTGAGGAGGTTGTTCAGTGTGCAAGAGAGGCTCTTCACGGTTACAAAATGGCCCAAATTCTTTGTTGTCTCAAGCATTTTCCAGGCCATGGCGATGTCAGTGTTGATTCACATGATGAATTGCCCTTGATTGATAAAACCAGAGAGGAATTGAAGACATTAGAGCTTGTACCCTTTAAAAACCTTTATAAAGAAGTCGATTTAATCATGACTGGGCACCTTTTAGCTCCTGCTTTAGATCCCAACTATCCTGCCACTTTATCAAAAAAAATTCTGATCGATTTATTGCGCTCAGAATGGGGATTCCAGGGCGTTATTATTTCTGACTCACTAATAATGCGCGCTATTAATAAAGATGGTTCAACGTTAAAAGAGACCGCCCTACAGGCTTTCAATGCTGGCTGTGACATCTTATCGATTTGCGGAAGGATTGTCCAATTTCCGTCCTATGAGCCTTCTACAGACGAAATCCTTGAAATTCACCATTTCCTCGTCCAGGCCGTTCGAGATGGAAGGATTTCTGAAAATCGCCTTGATGAATCCGTTCAGCGCATTTTAAATTTAAAAAGAAAAATTTGATGATTCCTACACTAGCTGAGTTGGCTGAAAAAGCCATGGCAGAATATGGACTAACACCCGAATTTCCACCAAGGGTGAAACAGGAAGTCTCTCGAATACGTACAAAGGAATTTCCAAATACATTAAAAGATCTAAGGCAAGTCCCTTTTTTTCTATTGATAACGAAACCTCATTGGACTTGGATCAGCTAACCTACGCTGAAAAAAAGCAAAAAACTTTTCGTGCCATGATCGCCATTGCTGACGTCGATGGTCATGTCGTAAAAAATAGCGCTATCGATTCCTATGCGAGACAGAATACAACCTCAGTCTACACTCCTACTAAAATTTTTCCCATGCTGCCTTTAGAGCTATCTAATTATTTAACTTCACTTTTGCCTGAACAAGAACGTATAGCTTTGATCATAGAACTTGAGGTGAGCAATACTGGAGAGACAACACTCATTGTTCTTTATCACGCCCGTGTACGCAACCATGCCCAACTTACCTACAACCCAAGTCGATCTTTTTTTTAGAAAAAAATATTCCCCTGCCTAAAAAGGGCTTTTTGCAAGAACAGATTTTAATCCAGGATACGATCGCGCAATCTATTAAACTCTCACGCTTGAAAAAAGGGGCCTTGGAAATACAGGCTACTCATGCAAAGGCGATTGTCGCACATCAGGAAGTTGTTGGTGCGATTAAAGAAGAAAAAAAATCGCGCCCGCGAACTAATCGAAAACTTTATGATTGCAGCTAACCTCGCCTGTAACCAATTTTTAAAAGAGAGCAAAAGGCCAAGAATTTGTAGAGTGGTTAAAACACCAAAAAAATGGAATTGAATTGTAACGATCGCTAAAGGAAAGGGTTTCATTCTTCCGGAGATTCCAGATCCAAAAGCTTTAAATAAGTTTCTTCGTAAAATGCAATAAAGCTCTCCGGAAAGCTATTCAGACCTTTCCCTAACCGTGATCAAGTTGATGGGCAGAGGAGAGTATGTCGCTTTATTGGATGAAAACGATACTATGGAACATTTCGCTTTAAATTTAAAGGACTACACGCACGCTACAGCACCCAACCGCCGCTTCGCAGATCCTTATCACTTCTCGTTTAATTAAAGCTGCGATAAAGAAAACTGTGGCCCCTTATCCTCTGGCCGAATTGCAAAAAATTGCCTCAGAATGTTCTTTAAAAGAAAGTGCGGCTGAAAAAGTAGAAAGGAAACTCACCAAATGTGCACTCGTATATCTACTTATAAAAAGAGTGGGAGAGAGCTTTCAGGCGATTGTAACCGGCGCTAATGGCAAGGGTGTATAGGTAAAAATTTTAGCAATTCCTATAGAGGGAAAATTGATAAAAGGATATAGCAATGTTGAAGTGGGGGATCATCTTTTCGTGAAACTGGTTCATGTTGATCCATTAGAAGGATTTATCGATTTTGCTAAAATATAAGGGAGGAGCAATAACATGGAAATTAAGCCGAAAATTTTAGCTTTTGCAGGAAGTCTACGTAAAGATTCTTTTAATAAAAAACTCCTCAAAGTCGCCGCTAAATGTGCAGAAAATGCGGGTGCTGAAATCACGCTAATCGAACTGAATGACTACCCTCTACCTTTATATAACGAAGATATTGAAAAAGCAGAAGGACTTCCCAAAAATGTTCAAGCTCTAAAAACACTTATGCGCCAAAGTGATGGATTGATTATCTCCACACCCGAGTACAATAGTTCTCTTCCTGCCGTGCTTAAAAATGTAATCGATTGGACCTCGCGCAAAGAATCATCAAACGAAGTAAACCTTAGCTGTTTTGTGGATAAAATTGCGCTGATCCTCAGCGCTTCTCCAGGCAATCTGGGAGGGATCCGCAGCCTAGCGCATCTTCGCTCTATTTTAGAAAATATCTCTACAATTGTTCTTCCAGGTCAACAGGCGATTTCAAATGCCGACAAAGCTTTCGCAGAAGATGGACATTTACTAGATGAAAAACAGCAGCAGGCCGTTGACACTCTAGCCAAAAAATTCGTGACCACCCTTCGAAAGTTCAAGTCTGACTAACATGCTAACCATTTAGTTTAGATAGCCCCTCTTTTGAAACAAGATTTATGTATGCAAGAAGTCTATTGCAAAAGCCTTGTAATAAATTTTTTTTAAAATGGGCAAAAAAAAAGTTATTACCTTACCTTCATTTGGAACCTTAAGATTTTTCTTTTTTTTGCTATTGTTTGTTGTTATTACCTATGTAAAGGATGCGATGATGAGCTATGAAATTAATAAGGGAAAAGAAAGAAAATTTTTCGATCACGGTTGGCTAAAAACTTTTCATACTTTTTCTTTTGCTAGTTATTACGATTCAAGAAAAATGGGATTTAGAAGTTTGCGGGTGATCAATGAAGATCAAGTGGATCCAAACCACGGATTTCCTCTCCATGAACACAAAAATATGGAAATTATCAGCATTGTTTTAAAAGGAAATTTAGCTCATCGCGATAGCATGGGCAATGAAGTTATCCTTCATCCCAATGAAATTCAAGTGATGAGTGCAGGCACTGGCATTAAACATAGCGAATACAATCCCTCACCCACCTCCCCTGCCCATTTTTTGCAAATTTGGATTGTTCCCGATACAAAAAACAGCAAACCGCATTATCAACAAGCACACTTACCCACCACCCTTAACGAGTGGCATTTAATTGCTTCTCAATCTAAAGAAAACAATTCATTGCAAATCCAACAGGATGTTGGAGTCTATTTCCTCTTGCTTGAAAGTGAGGAGCAGGTGAGTCTTCCAACTCATCGCTATGGATGGCTTCAGGTAATCGATGGTTCTATTTCTTTCTATGGCACTGTCTTAGAACAGGGAGACAGCATTGCTGTTCAGCCTGAAACACCATTGGTGTTAAAAGGGATAGAAACCTCACGACTTTTGTTCTTTGACTTAAATTAGCAAGCTACAAATTAAAAACAAAGGGTTAGAGCTTAACCCTTTAGCTTAAACAAGCCCTCTATTCATCTGGGCCCATCCACACGATTCCTTCTTCAAGCCATTTGAATTCTTGATTCAAGACTTTTTCAGCAAGCTTATGACCTACTTTATCGTCATTATCACTCAAAGCTTTAAAATAACCCTTGATACGTCTTTTAGAAAGCTGACAAAAGGCATCCGCAAGCAAGATGGGAGAAGAGTCTTTCGGATTTTTTTGGTGGAGAGTTGCTGCATAAGAAACCGTGGCCGACATAGCAAAAAGTTCTGTGCCTATTTCCATTAAACGCCCAAGATGGAGTTGTTTTTGCTCAAGTCCTTGCTTGTACTTAACCATGGCACTGAAAATCTCTCTCGCCAGTTTGTGAGAGTTACTCTGGATAAATGCAAAGTACTTTCCTAAACTCTCTAGATCTTTATAAGAACTTGAAGTTTCAAAAATTTGTGATGGGTACCAGCGCGAGTAAAAGCCAAAAGCTTTACCAAAGGCCTTTAATTTCTGCGAAAAACTTGTTTTTTTACTTAAAAGAGGCAGTGCAAGTTTTAGATGCGGATCGATTGCTTCTCTTGCCAAAAAAAGGCGCATAATTTCAGAAGTTCCTTCAAGGATTAAGTTAATTCGGCAATCGCGCATAATCCTTTCTACAGGATAAGGAACTTCTCCTCTTGCCTTTAAAGAGCGTCCCTTTTCATACCCTCGACCCCCCCTAAGCTGCATCGTTAAATCGACTATTTTCCAAAGCGCTTCTGTACAAAACAGTTTTGCCATAGCAGCCTCAATACGAGTATCATACTCTCCAAGGTCTGCTAGATAGCTCGTAAGTTGCCCTACAGCATCAATTGCAAAAGTTGTAGCAGCTATATAAGCGATTTTTTCTCGCCCCACCTCATGTAAACCAATCGGCATGCCCCATTGCACACGATTGGCGCCCCAGCGTCTAGCTATAGATAAGCACTGCTTAGCAGCACCCGCGGAAGCAGCGGGAAGAGTAAGCCTTCCAACATTAATTGTTGCTAAAGCGAGGGCCAACCCGCGTCCTTCTTCCCAAATCACATTTTCCTTGGGAATTTTAACATCTTTGAAGGTAATTAAGGCGTTATAAATGCCTCCAAGGCCCATGAATTCACAGCGATGAGCTATCTCAATCCCCGGTGTATCCATTTCTAACAAAAACGCTGTTATTTGTTTTTTTTCTTTCCCATTTTCAAATTTTGAAGCCGTTTTTGCCATGACAACGATGATATTGGCAAGAGCTCCATTAGTACACCACAGCTTTGTTCCATTCAGAACATAGTGAGAGCCATCTTCAGAAAGTTTGGCATCTGCAGACATCTGTACTGGATCTGAGCCGACATCTGGCTCTGTGAGTGCAAAAGCGGAAATCCATCCTTCTTTAAATTTTGTCAGGTATTTCTTTTTCTGCTCTTCTGTCCCATAAAGTCTTAGTGGCTGAGGAACACCTATAGATTGGTGAGCAGAGAGCAACACTGCAGTCCCTCCACAGTAGGAAGCAACCTTTTGAACAACTCTGTTATAATTTGTTTGAGAAAAACCAAGACCTCCATATTCCTTTGGAACTTTCATAGCAAATGCGCCTAAGCGCCCAAGCTCCTTGATGACCTTTTCTGGAATTGTTCTCGTTGCATCCACTTCCTCAGGGTCTAAATTCTCCATCAAAAAAGGCATAAGTTCTGCGATATAATCATCACCTATTTTACGATCTTCCACAGTTTGTTCTGGAAAAGGAAAAATGATTTTAGGCTTAAAATCACCCATAAGAAGCTGTCCTGCGAAGCTTTCTCTTCTTGCCTCACGGTCTCTTGCAGATTCTGTTATCTCTAGAGCTTCTCTTTTTTCTTTGCTCGCTGATTTTTCAAATAATGCCTCATCAGCACCCTCTGTCTCTTGCGTATCTGGCATACACCCTCTCTAATTCGAAAAAAAATATTTCTTTGCTTATGCCTATATATGAATATTGAAACAATCGTTGTAAAGGTATTTTGAAAAAATAAAATGAGAATCACTTAAGGTGGGCGACCGTCTCCAACATGAGACAAGGACGCATAGCAAAAAAAAACAGAGTCATCGCTTATGTTCTTGCACCGCTTTTCAAATTGTTTTTCTACTGCCTTCCTCATGTAATAAAGTTTTTTAATCCTTTAGATTTTCGCTCTCTAAATTTTTTGCAATGCATTTATAAAGCCACTGATGAAAAACTTCTTCTTTTTGAATAAATTTCATTTGCGCAAGCAGGTAATGAACCTGTTAACGAAAAAGCAAAAAATCTAGTGGAGTGCGGTAGCAAAGATGATGATGTAGGAAACAAAAAGAATGGCTCTAGGGATGATTTCAAAAGCGCTTAGAGGAGAAACAGTGGATAATTTCTTTTCTTAAAATTTACTTACTAAGCTATGATAAAGAAAAACTACAAGTAAGCTACAGGCAAAATTTATGAAAGAGTCTATTTTTTCGTCATCTTTACGTTCCCTCCTGGCCTCATTTTTTTGTGTTCTTGGCATTTTCTTAGCTTTTATTCCCGTTATTTTATTTTTTAACCTAATCGAATCAGATGATGATGCCATATCTACCGAATACTCCGTTAAAATCCTCCCAAACGCTGAAGGTCTACGAAAAAAAGAAGGAAAAACTGTGCCTGTCATTTTGCAAATTAATGTGCATGGGGTCATTGGAACAGATAACCTTACAGAAAACCATATGCGCGAACTCCTTGTAGAGTCAAGAGAAGGCACTTTAAAAGAAGGCCGTGTTAAAGCGATTCTCCTCCATTGCAACACGCCTGGAGGCGGAATGGTAGATGCTGATGGAATTTATAGAGCCCTCAAAGAATACAAAGAGCGGTATAAAGTTCCTGTTTTTGCTTACGTTGATGGCTTATTGGCCTCTGGGGGTATGTATGTTGCTGCAGCGGCAGATGAAATCCATACAAATGATATCAGCTTAATTGGAAGCATTGGTGTCATTACAACCGGCATTTTCAATGTTTCTAACTTAATGGATAAAATAGGTGTAGAGTCTCTAACACTTTACGCTGGTAAAGGGAAGGATGATCTTAACCCATTCCGCCCCTGGAAGGCTGGGGAATCGGATAATTATCGTTCAATTATTGATTACTACTATCAAAGCTTTGTCGACCTTATCGTTTCTAGTCGTCCTAGATTAAATAGAAACCTTCTTGTTGATAAACTAGGAGCCGATATATTTCCTGCAGAACAAGCATTAGAATATGGCCTTGTCGACGTTGTTCATGCTAATCGAGATTCCACACTTAAAAAACTTCTGACTAAAATTGGAATAGAAGATAGTAACTACCAAGTTGTTGAACTAAGTAGCGGCAATTGGATCAGCCATCTGTTTAGATCAGAAAACTCTTTGCTTAAGGGAACGTTAAAACATCAAATCTCTTTAAATAATGAACTACCCGCAGCACTCTCTAACCAGCCTCTTTACCTTTATCGCCCATGAAGACTTTATACATTCTAGACGCAGCAGGATATATCTACAGATCCTACTTTGCCATTCGTAATATGACCAATTCAAAGGGCGAATCGACAAACGCCCTTTTTGGTTTTATCCGCTCCCTTTTAAAACTTTTTAAGGATTTTCATCCAGATCACCTTATCGCTGTTTTCGATGGGCCTCATAACACGCAAAAGCGCTCGTTAATTTATAAAAATTACAAGGCACATCGTGCTAAAATGCCTCCTGACCTTTTGCATCAAATCGAATGGGCAAAAAAATTCTGCAACTTGATGGGCATTGCACAGCTCTCTGTTCCAGGTGTCGAAGCAGATGATACAATGGGCAGCATTGCACTCTGGGCCGAACAGCAAAATGCCAAAGTCTTTCTTTGTACAAGCGACAAAGACATGGCGCAGCTAGTCAACGAAAATATTGCTCTGTTAAACACACATAAAGACAACTTGGTTTTAGGACCTAAAGAGGTTCAAGAAACTTACGGTGTCCCTCCCCACTTAATTGGTGATTTCCTTTCCATGACTGGGGACAGCTCCGATAATATTCCAGGTATCGCAGGCTTTGGGCCAAAAACAGCTTCAGACCTCCTGTTAAAGTATGGTTCTCTAAACTATATCCTTGACCATCCTGAGATTTTGCCAAATAAAAAAAAACAGGATCTCTTAATCCAAGAAAGGGAAAATGCAAAACTAAGTCAGCAGCTCGTCGCCATTGATATTTCTGTGGATTTTCCAAAAGAGGCCCTCTTTTTTACGGTCAAACCCAAAGACAAAGCCGCTTTAAAAGAGCTATTTACTGAGATGAATTTTAGCAGTCTGATTCGAGAAATGGATGGGCTTGTCGAAGAAGGCCAAGCTGAGGAAGTGAACCACTACCATTTGATCGAAACAGAAGAGAGTTTAAAAGAACTTACTGCTTACTTAAGCAAGCAAAAAGAAGTAGCTTTTAGCCTCTTTAGAACAGATTTAAGACCTTTGCAAGCAAAAATCGTTGGGATAAGCTTCGGAGCTTGCCCTCATCAGGCTTGGTATGTGCCTTTTAATGGTCCCATTTCCGAGCAAGTTCTTAAAAACGAGATGAAAAAACTATTCAGCCATCCAAATGTGGGCTTTTTTGGACATAATATTAAATACGATCTTCATGCCCTAGCTTCTGCCGGTATTGCTGTCAAAAATATCACGTTCGATACTATGCTCGCCTCTTACCTTCTCAGCTCCCATATTCGTCAACATTCCCTAGACCAGCTTGTGATGGATCATTTTGGAAAAATAAAGGCACAAATAGCGACTTTGCTTGGTAAAGGGAAAAAACAGCAAAGCATTTGGGATGCCGCCCCCCTGCAAATCCACCAATTTTGCTGTGAAGAAGTCGATTACATTTACCGCTTAAAAAGTATCTTGGAGACCCAATTAACGGAACGTCATCTGCAAAAACTCTACCGAGAACTTGAGTTACCCCTCCTAGGAGTTCTTGAGAAAATGGAACGTCGAGGGATTTTTTTAGATATCCCTAAACTACAAGAATTTTCTCTTCAGTTAAACGTGGATCTGAAAAAACTCTCCAATGAAATTTTTGAGCTTGCTGGGGAGGAATTTAACCTTAATTCCCCAAAGCAACTTTCTGCAATTCTCTTTGATAAGCTGCAAATTAGAGCCCCTAAGAAAACAGCCACCGGACTTTCCACCAATTCTGAAGTGTTAGAATTTTTAAAGGAGCAATACCCCATTGCTGGAAAAATTCAAGAATACCGTGTTCTTGAAAAATTGCGTTCTACCTATGTGGACTCACTCCCACAGGAAGTCAACCCGACAACAAAGCGTATTCATCCCACTTTTAATCAGTTTGTAGCTGCAACAGGACGTCTCTCTTGCCAAGATCCCAATTTGCAAAACATTCCAGTACGAACCGAAATCGGACGCAAAATTAGAGAAGCCTTCCGCCCCGAACTTCAAGGCTGGAGCTTTTTAGCAGCAGATTATTCGCAAATTGAATTGCGCCTGCTTGCCCACTTAAGTGAAGACCGAGTACTGATCCAAGCGTTTAATAATAACGAAGACATTCATGCTCATACTGCAGCTACTATCTTTAACCTACCTCTTAAAGAGGTGACCAAGGAAGCTCGCTACAAAGCGAAAGCTGTAAACTTTGGTATTATTTACGGCCAACAAGCTTTTGGGCTTTCGCAAGAAGTGGGGGTCGATGTCCAAGAAGCGGCTCATTTTATTGAAAAGTACTTTGAACGCTACCCAAAGGTAAAGGCATTTTTAGAATCCTGCAAGGACCGCGCCCGTTTGACAGGAAAAGCTGTAACTATGACAGGACGGGAAAGAGCGATTCCGGAGATTAACAGTAAAAATATCATGATCCGCAACGCTGCAGAAAGGCTTGCAATCAATACGCCTTTTCAAGGAACAGCTGCCGACATCATTAAAATGGCTATGCTAAAAGTAGATAAAGCGATTGAAGAAAATCATTTAAAAGGTTATATGATTTTGCAGATCCATGATGAGTTAATCTTTGAAGTGCCTGATGAAGAGATTCCTCTCTTCAAGTCTTTGGTGCGCGATGCCATGCAAAATGTCTTGAAGCTTAATGTTCCTCTGACTGTTGATATCGCGCTTGGCAAAAATTGGAAAGAATGTTAAATTTATTAAAAGTAGCCGTCACTGGAGGCCTTTCCTCTGGCAAATCAACAGTTTGTCAAATCTTTAGAGGACTAGGTGCTCATGTAGTCAGTGCCGACGAGATCGTTCATCAACTTTTGTCTCCAGATACATGTTTTGGCCAAGAAGTCATTAAATTGCTTGGAGTAGAAATTGTCATCGACAAGATGATTGATCGTAAATCAATTGCTAATAAGGTATTCAAAAATCCTCAACTGTTACATCAAATTGAAAAAATTCTCCACCCAGCCGTATTTACTGAAATGAAAAAAGGATACCAAAGTGCGAAGGCTTCTTCTAGTCCTCTTTTTGTGGCTGAAGTTCCCTTGCTTATTGAAGCGCATCAGGATTCTTGGTTTGATGTCGTCATCGCTGTGCTTGCCAATGAAGAAACATCTCGCAAGCGCTTCGTGGAGTCCACCGGTTTTTCTGAAGAAGAGTATCGCTTGAGAATGAGTCGGCAGTTAACGCCTTCTCAAAAAGCCGAGAAAGCTCATTACATAATTTTTAATGATGGGGACTTTACAACACTTGAAAACCAAGTCCACCATCTCTATCACAATTTAACCCAATCTTAGGAGTCGCATTCTGAATGAATCCAGAAGATACACTACAAGAAAAATCGCCCGTTGACCATGCTGGCACGCGCGAATACGATCTAAAAAATGGAGATTATGAGCAGGGAGATCAGCTTTACGCCCCCCCTTCTGGTGAAACCATAAAAATCGCTGAAATCCAGCGCATGAACATTGATCAACTTAACCAGTTTGGCAGAAAGATCGGCTTAAAGCATCTGGGTTCTTTGACAAAATCACAAATGGTTTTCGAAATCGTTAAAGCTCTTTCTGAAAATCCGACGGAAATATTATATGGCGAAGGAGTCTTAGAAGTTCTGCCTGATGGATTTGGTTTCTTGCGCTCCCCTAACTATAATTATCTGCCTTCTCCTGAAGATATCTACATTTCTCCTGCTCAGATTCGCCGCTTCGACCTTAAGAAGGGTGATACCGTTAGTGGAACAATTCGCCCCCCTAAAGACAAGGAAAAATACTTTGCTCTTTTGAAAGTGGATACAATTAATGGCACATCCCCAGAAAAGGCGCGTGAAAGAATTTTATTTGAAAACTTGACGCCTTTATATCCAAGCGAAAGAATTGTTATGGAGACAACGAAAGATAAACTTTCGATGCGCGTTTTAGATTTAACAGCTCCTATCGGTAAAGGGCAAAGAGGTCTTATTGTCGCTCCTCCCCGATCTGGTAAAACAATTCTTTTACAGAGCATTGCTAACTCTATTGCACACAACAATCCAGAGGTCACTCTAATTGTTTTATTGATTGACGAGCGTCCAGAGGAAGTGACTGACATGCAGCGTATTGTTAAAGGTGAAGTCATATCTTCAACTTTTGATGAGCCACCAGAAAGGCACGTCCAAGTCGCAGAAATGGCCATCGAAAAAGCACGCCGTCTTGTGGAGCATCAGCACGATGTAGTCATCCTTCTGGATTCAATTACCCGTTTAGCTCGCGCTTACAACACCATACAGCCCCATTCAGGTAAAATTTTAACTGGTGGTATGGATGCAAACGCGCTTCACAAACCAAAAAGGTTTTTTGGAGCAGCAAGAAACATCGAACAAGGTGGATCTTTAACCATTATTGCAACAGCACTAATTGAGACTGGTTCACGTATGGATGAAGTGATCTTTGAGGAGTTCAAGGGTACTGGCAACATGGAACTTGTCCTCGACAGACGCCTTGCTGATCGACGCGTATATCCTGCCATCGACCTTATTAAGAGTGGCACTCGTAAAGAAGAGCTGCTTTATCATACAAATGAACTTGAAAAAGTCTATCTATTCCGTCAAGCTGTCGCTGATCTATCGCCTATTGATGCGATGAATCTTCTTCTAGGCAGACTGAAGAAAACCAGTAGCAATGTGGAATTTCTTCTTTCAATGAAGGACTAATTTTTTTCAGGAGTTAAGCCTGAAAAAGGCTTAACTCCACCTTGTCAACCTTATTTTTTGCCCCCTGACATACCCATAAAAGAATAAACGCAATGGCGTTTTTGGCCTACAACCTCTTTAAAGCTAGCTAAGAAGCTATCAGATTGCTTTTTTCTTGAAATCATTCTTGTAATTGTTGAGAATACTAATTTTAAACAGCAAAATTATTAGAGCTTATGCGACGGCTTCTTTTCTACACAATTCTTGTTTTTTTGATGGGCTTTACCCTTTATTGGCTCAGTGACAATGATTTGCTACAACCACTTAAAAACTATGTTGAGAACCAAGATGTACTGACTTTAGAAGCTCGCTATAGTCCAGAAGCTATTATGGAAGAGCATAAAAAAGAACTGCTAAGCAATCACCAAAAATCCTACCAAGATTCTCAGCTAAAATACTACCCTCACCTTTTAATGGAAGTGAAATTTGTCGACAACAAAAAACCAAGAGAGGGTGTGATTCTTTGGAGCCAAACAGATGGTGAAATGGTCATCAATACAGAATCATGGGAAAAGACACATGGTTTCGAAGATGCCATTAATGCTAATGCTACAGCCTCAGACTTTAAAGTTATGAATTTAATTGCCGAAAAAGGCCCTTTATCAAGGGAAAGACTTCAGAAAGAGTTAAATATCGATGAAGAAAGCTTGAATTCTTACCTAGATAGTGCTCTTAAAAAGCATCTCACGGTACTTAAAGGCAATGAAATCCAGCTTCATATGGAGAATCCCAAATTTCTCGTTGCTCCTCAAACCAAAATGACGCAGTGGTTAGTCACAAAGCCTTTTTCTCAAGGCAAGAAAGTTTCTCCAATCTACAGCCAATCCAAAATTGAAAAGGTGGCTAAAGCTGCCTTTGGTAGTAGTTTTTCCATTAAAAGTACAAAAGAGATTTTTCTACCTGTCTATAGCATCTCTGTTTTGAATGGCGATGGTTCTATTCTCAACAGCGATTGGAATGCCATAAATGGATCGCGCATCCAACCCAGCTATAAGTATCAAGCCAGTTAGACAAGCTTGCAGCTAGATTAGCTATTCAGCAGCCAACCTTCGCAGGACTTAAAAAAATCACTCTTATTCGCCAATATCAATAAGATCCCCTTACAAAGAGATTGAGCGTTAAAAAAAACTCATTTTCATCAAAAGCCCTCCCAACTATTCTCAAGGGAAGTATTTTACTAAGCAAAAAATTTTTACGAAAATAAATTGCTCAGCTACTCTTTTTCACTCTTCCTAAATTAATTTTCTATCGAAAAGCAGGAACCTACCTCATCCTCATTGGCCCCCAGATCAAACTTTTTTATAAACACTTATAAACTTTTAACCAAAGAGCTTAAACGGAAAGAATATCTTTTGAGTATAAAGAAGTTAGAAAAGGCCTTAAAGGTAATGGATAAAAACAACTTAACGCTTTTTCTTAAGTAAGAATCTCTAGACACGCTGTTACATATTTTGAAAAAACATCGCTTGGATCATCTGTCTGCGCAAGTGACAGTGGGAAAATAGCCAAGACAGAAAACTAAATATTCTTATCTCGAACTTTGATGAAAAACGCAATGCCAGTGAGAAAGTAGACAAGCTAGTCCCTTAAGAAGATTAATCTGGGCATCTGAAACCCACCGAGGGAACAACCTCGGCACGGGACTATTAATACATGCTCATCTTAATTGAATGCGCTTATTGTGAAAAGCTTTTGTAGTAGCCAGAGCCTCTTTAGGAACTCATCATTCTCAATTGGCTAGCAATCGCTGCAGTCAGTTCCTTAAGGCCTTGTCCAGCTAGCGCGGAAACTTCAAAGGTAACTGGCTTGAGTTCTGGCAAAGCTTCGTAAAAATCATGAATATTTTTGAGGCTTTCTTCTTGATCTATCTTGTTCAAAAGAATCAAACTCGGGCGATTTAACAATTCGGAGTTAAAAGCACCTAATTCATTCCTTAAAATTTGGTAGTCACCTAAAGGTGTACGTCCATCAATCCCTGATGAGTCAAGAACAAAAAGGAGGAGCTTGGTGCGCTCTATATGACGTAAAAATTCAAACCCTAAGCCTCTATTATTATGGGCCCCTTCGATAATACCCGGAATATCTGCAATGTAAATACGGCTTCTGTCTTCAAGCTGAAAAAACCCAAGATTCGGTTGTAATGTTGTGAAGGGGTAAGCTGCAATTTTTACACGAATATGCGCCAAAGTGGAAATTAAGGTAGACTTTCCTGCGTTCGGAAACCCCACTAGGCCTACGTCGGCAATTAATTTAAGCTCTAACTCGACCTCTGTACTCTCTCCCGATGTGCCTGGAGTGCAAGTATTAGGGGTTCTATTGGTTGGTGTTTTAAAGCTGTCATTGCCTCTTCCTCCTCGCCCACCTTTACAGAGAATAAGTTCGTCACCATCTTGAGTAAAATCGTGAAGGATCTCGCCCGTTTTGATATTTTTGACAAGCGTTCCACAAGGGATCTTGATAATCAGATCTTTACCGGCTCGCCCTTGTTGGCGATTTGGCCCGCCCGACCTTCCATTTTCCGCTTTAAGAATCCGATGATTACGGTATTCATCTAAAGAAAAAATCTGAACATCCGAACGCAAAATAATAGAGCCACCACGACCGCCATTGCCACCGCATGGACCACCCTTGGGGATATATTTTTCACGACGCCAAGCGACAACGCCGTTGCCACCCTTGCCAGCGATAAGCTGTACTTTAACTCGATCTACAAACATGTATTTAGAAAAGGCGCCCAGCAAAGAGCGCTAAAAGGTTTTTAAGAAGCAGCAAATTTACTGGCTGCTTTCAATTGAAACATAAGTCTTGTTAGTTTTGCGAAATGAAACAACACCGTCGACTAATGCAAAAAGAGTGTCATCTGTTCCTTTGCCAACATTTTTAGAAGGATGCCATTTGGTGCCTCTTTGGCGAACCAAAATGCTTCCTGCTGTTACTAGTTCTCCCGCTCCAACTTTAATTCCTAAGCGCTTAGAATGAGAGTCGCGACCGTTACGGGTGGATCCCTGCCCCTTCTTATGTGCCATTGTTTCTCCTTATGGGCTTATTGCTTGCCGATGCCAACAATTTTAACACGGCTGTAATGTTGTCTATGCCCAAATTTACGTACTTGGTTATGACTTGGTTTATACTTAATAGAAGTGATTTTAGGTCCAGAAACTTCACCCAGTATTTCACCTTTCACGAAATAGTTTGCGATTGCTGGAGCTCCAACTTTGAAATCTTGGCCAGTTCCTACAAATAAAATTTGGTCAAACTGAATTTCAGAGCCTACATCAGCTTTCAGTAACTCAACACTAATGATATCGCCTTCTTGAACTCTATATTGCTTTCCACCAGTCTTGATGATAGCATACGTATTTTCACCAGATTTGGCGTGCATGCGTCCCCCTTGAGAGTAATATTCTTTAAGATTTTAATCTGTAGAGCTAGTATAGCGTGCACATTAATTGAAATCAATTACAAAATAAAAACTTCCTTTTTCCCTCAACACCCTTTGCTCCGTAATTGAAAAAAAGCTATTTTGGGTTTTTATTACCCATTTATGAAACCATGCGTATCGCCTACTTACAAGTCCCTCTTGAACTTCCCGAGATTAATCAACTGATTAAGGAGTTCCCCCAATTTTTGTTTCTTTCTTCCCCAAAAAAAAGCACTCCAATCACCCATGAACACTGGGAAAAAATTGAAATCCTTTTTGGGAAACGGCTCATTTGCGAAGATTTGCAAATTGCAGAACAACTCAAATGGATTCATTCGCCGATCTTTGAAGTCAACAGCCTTTGCATTAAAAAAATTGAAGAGCGAGGTAATATTCTTGTTAGCAATACCATTGAAAATAACAACTTTCAAATTGCTGAATTTGTTCTCTCTGCCATTCTCGCTTTTGCCAAGAATTTATTTCCTTTAAAGGCGGTTAATCAGAACCCTCAACTTGTCTGGGATTGCAAGTGGCGTAACAACATGTGGACATTGCAGGATAAAACGTTTTTACAAATTGGCATGGCCCCCGCCTCTCAAGAGATTACGAGAAGGATGAGGGAGACAGGGATGAAAATATGGGGCATGAGCGAAAAAGGAACTTTTTTCCCGCATTGCCATCAATCTTTCTCTTTTGAGGAATTAGAGGAGATGCTCCCAAAAGCGGATGTCGTGAGCATTTTGTTCCCCCCAACAAAAAAATATGAAAAATGGCTTGGACATAAAGAATTGGCACTTATGAAAGAGGATTCTATTTTGACTCTGTTGGGATCTAGTAAGTGTATTGATGAAAACGCATTAAGCGCTTTAGCGGAAACAAAGAAATGGCGGGGAATCCTACTAGATGCCGATTATCAGTTTCCTGTTCCTTTAAACTCTAAGCTGTGGGGAATCCCTCATATGTTGATCGCCCCTGAAGTTGCACCACGACCTAAAAAGCCTAGCCAAGAAGCTTTTAAAATCTTCCGCTATAATTTGAGACAATATATACGAGGCTATTTTTCTGAAATGAAAAATATTGTCGATCCTTCCATCCTATTTAGCCTTCAGGAAGATCTATAAGGAGGCATATCAAGGGGCGCCCCCAACTTGGGTAAAACAACTTCATTTCCCTTAACTTCTTTGTTATACCCTTTGCTCTCAGCTCTTTGTAACTGGGCATGGAGATGCTCTTTTTTAAAATTTTCGATTAATTCTTGATCGCTTGAACCATACTCTTTACTGAGGATTTTATCCATCCTTGAAAGACCAAATTTCTGCCCCTCTTTAATGTGTGTTTGTACTTCTTTTGGGCTGTTACTATCCCCAATCGTTTTCAAAAGAACTTCAAAAGATTGTTTGGCTTGTTTTGGCACATGCTCTTTTCTTGCCTGCTTCATCCCAATACCACCTTTTTTAAAACGAGTAATAATGAATTGCGCCGCATGGCCGACATATTCTGAAAAATTGGACCATGAGCGAAAAGGCTTTGTCCAAAACGGGGGGCATCCCTTTTCCTCCATTTTTAAATAAAGGGTTCCATCAGGTTGGGCGGCAAAAAGGAGGGTTTTTTTCCCAGCAGGAAGACCACTGCGCAAGTCGAGCCCACTCTGAGGCTCACCTTTTAAATTTTCTTTCATATGGGTAGAAATTCGCGCATAAACTGCCTTATCTCCGCACATTTTTATGAATGCCTCCACTTTTCTGCCTGGATCCTCGATCCTCATTGCTCCAGATGTATAACGTTCATCCGTTACGGCCGTCTTCGCCGTTAAAAGCCACATAAGGCTCTTCACAGCGGTGGGCCTGTCTTCTTTTTGAATCTGACCTACAATATCCGAGACATCCATATTCACATCCGCAAGTTGCTTTTCTAGCTCCTCGCCTGCCTGTATATGGCCTTTCATTTCATCAATAGATACCCCGGGACAATAAAGAATGCAGAAATTTTCTAGACGCTCATAGACGACTTTGTTGTCAAGTAAACTGGCTTTGGCAGAATCTTTAGAAGTCAAGGTATCTAAGTTCGCTTGCGAAAGCCTCGTCTGAGCGCTCGATTGCGAAAGCCTGGAAAGGGCATCGCTAGAACTACTTGAAAGAGGACCGGGCATAACGACCTCAATTTGATTTAATAACTTTATTATACTAATTTATTTATTAATAATAAAATTATTAATAAAAACAACAACTAATACTCTTGTTTTTTATATTAATTTTAAATTAGAAATGCTGAAACGAACAAAACAAGAAATGAGGATTTGCAGCAGGGAGAATGTTATCTAAGGTTTTTTAAGAAAGAGGAATTCAGGAAAAAAATATAAGACTTATTTTGAAAGAATCGACAGGAGAGCTGTCGATTCCCTTTTTACTCTACGCGTTGTAAGGTGTAGAGCTCACCATCCCGCCGGTACCTGTCCAATTAGTGTGGAAAAATTGACCGCGAGGTGAATCGATACGCTCGTAAGTATGAGCACCAAAGTAATCTCTTTGGGCTTGAATAAGATTAGCGGGGAGTTTCTCTGAGCGGTAGCCGTCAAAAAATGCTAGAGCTGTACTGAAACAGGGAACAGGGACACCAAGCTCTACAGCTCGGGCAACAGCAAACCGCCATCCTTTTAAAGAGCGCTCAATTTCTCCTTTAAAGAAAGGGTCGAGCAGCAGGTTTTTAAGTTCCGGATTATGTGCGTAGGCTTCTTTGATTTTGCCTAAAAATTTACTGCGAATAATGCATCCCCCTCTCCACATCAAAGCAATCCCGCCAAAGTTCAGTTTCCACTTGTATTGTTCAGCAGCCTGACGGAAAAGCATAAACCCTTGAGTGTAACTAATAATCTTTGAGGCGTAGAGAGCATTCTTGATCGCTTCAATAAGTTCTTCCTGATTCCCAGAAAAAAGTCCTTGTGTAATAGCAAATTCTTTACTTGCCTCTACTCTTTCCTCTTTTAAAGAAGAGAGGAACCTAGCAAAGACGGCTTCACTGATTAAGGTAAGCGGAATCCCCAGATCGAGGGAGTTAATAACAGTCCACTTACCGGTTCCTTTCTGACCTGCTACATCAAGGATTTTATCCACTAAGAGGGTCTCATCCACATCGTTTGTCGAAAGAATATGGCTCGTGATTTCGATTAAATAGCTATCCAGCTCCCCCTTATTCCAGGTGCTGAAGATTTGTTGAAGTTCTTCAGGCTTCAGCTGCAGCGTTGATTTTAGTTGGTTGTAGGCTTCGGAAATCAGCTGCATATCGCCATACTCAATGCCATTATGTATCATTTTTACAAAATGTCCTGCCCCCTCATCTCCTACCCAATCGCAGCAGGGCTCGCCATCTACCTTTGCAGCAATTGATTGAAAGATCTCTTTGATGTGCGGCCAAGCAGCAGCATTGCCTCCTGGCATAATCGACGGACCATGCCGAGCGCCCTCCTCTCCTCCAGAGATTCCAGCACCAACAAAGAGGATGCCTTTTTTATCGAGATCTCTTACCCGGCGATTGGTGTCTTCATAGAGGCTATTTCCCCCATCAATAATAATATCGCCTTTTTCCATGTAGGGAATTAACTGATCGATGAAGGCATCAACAGCATTTCCAGCTTTAACCATCAATATTACACGTCTTGGTCGCTTCAAAACCTTCACAAACTCTTCAATCGAGTGAGCACCCAATATTTGAGAACCGCTGGCTGGTCCCTTTAGAAACTCGTCCACTTTCAATACAGTTCGGTTAAAAACCGCAACCTTAAAACCATTATCGTTCATATTCAGGGCGAGATTTTGCCCCATCACAGCAAGACCTATTAATCCTATATCAGCAGTCATCCTTACTCCTAAATAAAGCCTTAGCATAGGCAAAATTAGTTTCCAAATCTATAGAAACCTTTTCTTTCATTGACATTATCGATCGGTGGATAGACTTAACCTGATTGAGAAAACGCCGCAATGAGTTTTTGGATTAAATCAGCCTTTTGCTCATCCTCATCGGAAGTGTTTTGAAGTAAGGGATAACAATGCTTCTTAATTTTTAGGGCCTCAAGAGGATTTTTTAGATGTGTATGAAAAAACTCCTCACTTGGAAGGCTCAAGCAGATAGTACCCTGGTGCAGAAAACCCTTTTTCGTTTTACGCTGTGCTCCTCCGGCAATTTTTTTCCCGTCAACAATAAGATCGTAGATTGTGGGGCTTGCCATACAAAAATGGGGCTTTACTTCCCCTTTCTGAGAAAAAAGCTGGGCCTTAAGGGAGGGCCGAAAACTGTTCAAAGCTTTTAGAAGACACTGACTCACAAAAGCATAGTTATCTAAAGTATTGATAGAAAATTTAGCATGGCCTGCTGGCACCAAGACAGAGAAAGACAAATCATAGTCGTGAAAAATTATTCCTCCACCGGTTGGGCGGCGAGCAGTAATCAGAGCGCTATTTTTATTTAGATAGTTCTCTGGTTTTAAAAAGTAACCAAATGTTGCAGAATTCTTATGCCACTGATAAAAACGGATAGAGGGTCTTTCGTTAATGGAAATATTTTGAAGTCTGGCATAATCGCTTGCCATATTTTCAGAAGGTAGACGTGGAAGCTCTTGAATGACAGCCCAATCACTCATGCCTTAACCCTCGAGGTTTGGCAATTATAGACTTATCATATTCTATTCTTCCGGAAGAAATTTCATCTCGAATTTTAAATGAATAGCTAAAAGAGCCTTTTTGCATGCTTGTAAAGTAAAAATCTCCTTTTCGCCCCCAAAATAATTCTCCTTCAATTTGCCCTGAAGCAATAACGCTATACATTGAACAAACTGCGGAATCTTTTTCTGTAGGCAATGCAAGATTCAACTTTTTACGCTGAAGTTGTCCTACAAGAGTCGCTTTGACGCACTCAGCTGTGACTTCTTTGATTGTGTATTCAAGGAGCACATCGAAAGATCCTATTTTTTGAGGAAATTTAAACGTTTCGCCTTCTTGGAGAGGCAAACCCGCAAAAAGTAAAATTTCATGGATATCTTCTTCGATAACCCCTTTAAAAAATTCGGATGAAAATAGCTGATAGCGGCCAAAGAGTTTCCTTTGTTCCTCTTCTAGCTCGAAAGGCTGAAAACGTTCTTTTAAAATAAAATGTAATGGCCTATTTATCAAAGATGTAATTTCAGATTTTTCCAAGGTTGCTAAATCTTCAGGACTTGAGCGGATCTTGTGTCCATCTTTAAGCTGGCTAAAATTGACTTTATTTAAAATAATCGAAAGGTGCAGAGGAAACTTTACTACAGAGCCGGAAGCCTCCTCATCGAAAATTACATCAAAATTCGCTTCTTGGAGACATTGGGATTTTGTAGAAACCCCTTTGGAAAAAACTTCCTTGCTAAAAAGAATCGAAGAAGAAATTTCAAGGTTTTCTCCAGGAGAAAAACTTAACTCCGCAATCGATCCCGCACTAAGATGCGTAAAGCAAAAAATGAGAAAGATTTTAGCGCAAAAGAATCGGGTGGACGCTATCATTTAGTTTATCTCCAAAAACGTAACCTAATTTCTTCAGCTCATGGACTTGCGGATCCTCTTCGATACGGAAATACTGACTTATTTTCTTTGCGTAGCCAATTAGTAAAAAGGTTTGATTCTTACGCGAATAGAGTTTTTGGAAATCAATTTCATATTCAGGAGACAGGTACACGCCGTTTCCAGGAGTAGAGGGAAATGGGTCACTAGCTGCAAAATCGGGAGCACGCCCCTCTCCTTCAACGCAAATAATTAAAAGAGATAATAACTCCTGAATAGCTGACAGTTTCTGAACAGTCTCTTTCTTATAAAACGAGGGGTAATCAGTAGGGTCTTTAGATGTTTCCAGTGCAGGAAGAAGTTGATCAAAAGCTAGACGGATAGGCTTTTCAGACGTTAATTGGTAAGCAAGCTCAACTAAATTATGACTTGTTACAATTTTTTTCACTTTTGCATTGCCACGCCATAAATCTCTTGCTTTAGAAAAATAGCTTTTTTGGCTAAACGCACTTTGGTTCTTAGGCAACAGATCTAAAGAAATGTCCTGAATTCCCTCTTGCAATTGTGCAAGACGCTGGGAAGGGAGCAAACCTTCTAGCTCAAGGGCTTTATTTTTGCGATAAAAATCACGCTGTAAGTATTCTAATGAAAATTTCATGTGGTTTTTTAAGAATTATGATCCTCAGAATGACAAACTTAGGGAAAAAAATCTACTAAAAAAAAGGTTAGTGGTTTAGGATTTTACAATCTATGGATGATTTATTAAAGAAAACTTCAAAAATCGAAGATAAGCTTGGATACGTTTTTAAAGATAAGCATTTATTGGCTTTGGCTTTTATCCACCGCTCTTACATTAATGAGAATAAACATGTCACCCAGCACAATGAACGACTTGAATTTTTAGGGGATTCTGTATTGGGCCTACTCATTGCAGATTACCTTTACCAACAACTGCCGAACACGCCAGAGGGGGATCTGTCCTACCTACGCTCTCGTCTTGTTGAGGCAGCTTCTTGCGTCCTTTATGTAACAAAGCTAAATGTCGATGGCTTTTTATTGCTCGGTAAGGGGGAACGCATGAACGACGGACGAGGAAGAGAATCTATCTTGGCAGATCTTTTCGAAGCCATTATCGGAGCCATTTATCTTGATGGAGGCCTTGAGGCATCTCGAGCATTTATCTTTAATAATTTCTTCCCTGAAATTGACTCAATTCTAAAAACTCCTCTAAGAAATTGGAAAGCTCTGTTGCAGGATTACTGCCAAAAAAAACACCAGCAACCCCCTGACTATAAAATTCTTGATGAAACAGGGCCTGACCACAGCAAAATCTTTCTTGTTGCTGTTGCCCTCAATGAAGAAGTTCTAGGTCAAGGGCACGGCTCTTCAAAAAAAGAAGCCCAGCAGGCCGCTGCACAAGATGCTTTAAAAAAACTTAATTTTCCCAATCTTCTTATTTAAATCTAAGGTGATTTTGTGAAGCCAAAAAATGTCTGGTATTGCCAAGATTGCGGCCATAAACAAATGAAATGGAGTGGACAATGCCCTGCCTGTGGCAAATGGAACACCCTGCAGGAAGAAGTAGAAATCATTTCTAAGCCACGCTTTGAATCCACTAAGGCCTCCGGCAATCGCCCAATGCGCCTTAAAGAGGTCTCATTAGAAGAAAAACCACGCCATAAAACCTCTATTCAAGAATTTGATCGCCTTGTTGGCGGCGGCATTGTCCCCGGCTCCTTAACGCTCGTTGGAGGTGATCCGGGAATCGGCAAGTCGACTCTGATGTTGCAACTTTCCGCTTGCTTTGCTGCTCAATCCCACACAGTCCTTTATATTTCCGGAGAAGAATCGATCGAACAAACGACCCTTCGAGCTTTACGTCTCGGCATCAATGAAGACAATCTTTTTATTTTAAGCGAAACAAACTTTTCACTGATTAAAGCACAGATCGATTTGATCAACCCGACGATTCTTATTGTTGACTCCATACAAATTGTTTACAAAAGTGAAATTACATCATCTCCTGGCTCTGTATCCCAGGTACGTGAAGTCACAACAGAGTTTATGCACCTAGCAAAAGGCCACAATATCGCTACTTTCCTGATCGGCCATGTGACAAAATCGGGAGAAATTGCAGGACCTAAGATTTTAGAGCATTTGGTTGACACAGTTCTTTATTTTGAAGGCGACAAACAGCATTGCTACCGCCTTATTCGCGTCGTAAAAAATCGTTTTGGAGCCACGGATGAAATCGCTGTCTTCCAGATGCATGGCAATGGGCTTAAAGAAGTGAGCAACCCTTCTGAAATTTTTCTTGAAGAACGCAAAAAAGGTGTCATTGGATCCGTTATTATTCCAACCTTAGAGGGATCTCGTCCCATTCTTATCGAAGTCCAAGCTCTCGTGACAGAAACAGTCTTCCCCTCTCCTTCTAGACGAGCAACCGGCCTTGATCAAAATCGTATGGCATTACTCCTTGCGGTTTTAGAAAAACGCATGGGTTATCCTTTGCATCGCTCAGATATTTTTGTCTCTATTGCTGGCGGGCTAAAGATTTTAGAACCTGCTATTGACCTCGGCGTGCTTATCGCAACAGCATCATCATTGCGCAACCGAGTGATTGATGCTGAAACTGTGGTAGTCGGAGAGGTTGGCCTAGGGGGAGAAATTCGCAGTGTCCCACGGGTAGAAAGCCGAATCAAAGAAGCCATCCATATGGGCTTTAAACGATGCTTAATCCCAGGGCGCAACTTGAAAGGGATTAGTGCAGACTTAAAAACTAAAATAGCTTTAAAAGGTGTAGACATGGTAGAAGAAGCTGTTGAAGCTTTGATTGTATAATTTAGGTCTCATGAAACTAATTGTCGGTGCGCGAAAATCGCCTCTATCTCAAAAACAAATCCAAGAAGCTCTGACAGAACTCAACATGTACCATCCCGACGTTATCTTCCAACCCCTTCTTGTGGAGACAACTGGAGACACGGACCTCAAAACCTCTCTTCGACTTCTTGAGAAAACCAACTTTTTTACTAAAGAAATCGATGAGCTACTACTTTCAGGGCAATGCCATCTCGCCATACACTCTGCTAAAGATCTTCCAGATCCACTGCCGGAGGGCCTTAGCATTGTCGCCATCACAAAAGGAGTTGACCCTTCAGATTCTTTAGTTTTTAGAGATGGAGAAGGGCTTTCAACACTTCCTCAAGGGGCAATTATTGCTACCTCTTCTTTAAAAAGGGAACAGGTTGTAAAAAATTTACGCCAAGATTTTGTTTTTCAAGATATAAGAGGCACTATTGGGGAAAGGCTTGCTAATCTCGACAATAGGAAAGTCGATGGGGTTGTGATCGCAGAAGCAGCACTCATCCGCCTTGGCTTGACACAACGCACTCGTCTGAAATTAGAGGGGGAAACGACCCCTCTGCAAGGCAAGTTGGCTATAGTCGCCCGCCAAAATGACGCCTCAATGAAAATGCTTTTTTCCTGTCTTGATACAAGAAAAGGCCTTCGCAGCCTATATCTTGGGATAGACCCACCTTTTTCTCGATTCGAAGACCGCCGCTTAATCCATCAGCCAATCATTGCCATAGAACCAAAAAGCTTAAATACACCAGATATTTGTGAAGGCTTTCAGAGCCTTCCACTTTACACCCATCTTATCTTTACTAGTAAGCAGGCTGTCAAACTTTTTTTTAAAGCTCTGCCATTCTATCAAATTCCCCTTGTCTTTCTGACTCAAAAAACTTTTGTGGCTGTGGGTAAAGCTACAAAAAAAGCGATAGAAGAGCAAGGGATCAAGGTTGCCATCACAGCAGAAGACGAGTGTGCAGAAGGTCTTATTCAAAAATTACAAAACCTCAATCCTAAGACGACTTTTTTTTTCTGGCCCCACTCAAGCCAGGCAAGACCCATTATCAGCCATTTTCTTAAGAAGAATAATTACCGATTTAATGAATGCCACCTTTATCATACGTCACCGAGAGCCTCTTTTTCGGCGCCTTGCACATCACTTTACGATGAAATCATTTTCACAAGTCCTTCAACAGTAGAGGCTTTTTTTCATTTTTTTCCGAATTTCAGAGAAAATAAAATTTTTACCTCAATTGGTCCCATTACGCAATCAAGCCTTGCCAAATACATTTAGATCGGCAACAATAAAACAAGTTGTTTAAAAGGAGAAACTTTATGCCAGTCCCCAAATTTGAACTTCCTAAATTACCCTACGACTATGCTGCGTTAGAGCCTGTTATTAGCGCAGAAATTATGGAACTCCATTACGATAAACATCACCGCGCATATATCACAAACCTTAATAAAGCACTAGAATTATTTGTTGAAGCACAGCAGAAAGGTGATTTAGATGGCATGACAGCACAATTACAAGCCATTAAGTTCAATGGTGGTGGCAACATTAACCACTCTATTTTTTGGAGCAACTTGGCTCCAGAAAGCCAGGGAGGAGGACAACCTCCTGAAGGTGAATTAGCTCAAGCAATCGATAAAGATTTTGGCTCACTAAAAAATTTGATTGAATTAATGAGCGCAAAAGCCACTGCCTTACAAGGCTCTGGTTGGGTCTGGCTGGGCCTAAACAAATCAAAGCACTTAGAAATCGCAGCATGCGATAATCAAGATTCTCTCCATGCGACAAAAGGCCTTGTACCTCTCTTGGGAATTGATGTTTGGGAGCATGCATACTATCTGCAATATAAAAACGTGCGTCCTGATTATGTGAAAGCCATTTGGAAAGTCGTTAACTGGAAAGACGTTGCTGAGCGCTTTTCAAAAGCAAACAAATAGTTTTTAAAAGGGGGGCTTAAGGCCCCCTTCTTTTAAAAATGCCCCTTCAATACACTTAAAAGCTTTTACAAACAATAGACCTCTTGCATAACTTGCTTTGCTTGAAAAATTTGATCATTTTTGAGTGAGTTTATCGGAAAATTTTGAGAGCATATGAGTACATATGGTTGAAAAATTTAACGATAAAGGCGCCAAAAAGGGTAACTTTAGCAAGCAAATGAAATTATGTAGGAGGTCTAATAACGCTCTACGCCCTCCTTGCAATCCTTTAGTTTCCAAAATTTGACAAACAACATTTTATTTGATAAGTTAGTTAATTCTTTCTTAATGAAACCCGATGAAATAAAACTAATAATTTTATTTTTCCTTAATCCTAATTGGCTTATATTAAGGAGCTTTGGAGGCACGAATGGGATTGTTTTCTCGAAAACAGCCAAACATAAAAATACAGACTACAAAAAAAGATGGCTACAGTGGTTGGCTAAAATGCACGCATTGCAATGAACTCATTCATGCCAATGAACTGCAACAAAATTGCAACTGCTGTCCGAAATGTGACTACCATTACCGCCTCTCTGCAGACACACGTATTAAAATGCTTTCCGATGAGTCGACTTTTGAAGAGCTCTTTACCGATCTTGAAGCTGTCGATTTCTTAAAATTTAGCGATACAGAAAACTATGAAGAACGGCTAAAATCTGCAAAAGAAAAATCCGGGCATAACGAAGCTGTGATCGTAGGGAAATGTGCAATCGGAGGATTTCCCTCTTTAATAGGTATTTTAGACTTCAATTTTATGGGTGGCTCGATGGGATCGGTTGTAGGTGAAAAGCTTACGCGTCTGATAGAGCTCGGTATCACGAAAAAAATGCCTGTCATCATCGTCTCTACTTCGGGTGGTGCACGCATGCAAGAATCCATTCTTTCTTTGATGCAAATGGCAAAAACCTCAGCAGCTTTAGCAAAGCTCCATGAAGCTAAAGTTCCCTATATCTCTGTTCTTACTAATCCCACAACAGGTGGAGTAACTGCTTCTTTTGCTTCACTTGGCGATATTATTATAGCCGAACCCAATGCCTTAATTTGCTTTGCCGGACCACGAGTTATCGAACAGACAATCGGTCACAAACTCCCTTCTAATGCCCAAAAATCAGAATTTCTCTTGCAACATGGCATGATTGATTGTATTGTAAAACGGCATGATTTAAAAAATAAGCTGGTAGACTTGCTTTTTTATTTAGCTCCCCGGCAAGATCTCATTGAAGATTCTGCTAAGTGACATATAAAAGTTGGATGCTCAAGCTTAAATTTCCTCAAGCAGCAAGATTTATATCTATCGCTTAAGGGAAAGCTTCTTTTATTCCAAAGCCTTTTTCATTTTATCAGCATGTGAAACTTCTTAACTGACTATTTCGAGAAATATAATGACAAATAATAAAAAAATTGCTCTCCCGCTCATCCTTGATAAGGAAGAATGCCTTCCCATTTATGCTACAGGCTCTGCTGCTGGAGCTGACATTAAAGCCTATCTTTCCTCCCCTATAACATTAGCAGCCGGCACCAGCACAATGGTTCCTACAGGCATCCGCATGGCTATTCCAGAAGGTTACGAAGTGCAGATTAGACCGAGAAGTGGGCTTGCTGCCAAATTTGGCATTACCGTTTTAAATACTCCAGGAACAATTGATTCTGACTACAGAGGAGAGCTACAAGTAATCCTAATCAATCACAGTAAACAAGATTTTGAGATTACACCGGGCATGCGGATTGCTCAAATGGTCTTAGCTCCTGTTTTCCAAGCTGATTTTATCATTAGCCAAGAATTAGCTGAGACAGAACGGGGTACCGGAGGTTTTGGCCATACTGGAACTCATTAATATGATTAAAATAGCAAAATATTTAGACAAACACCTCATTCTTTTCCTAGATGCAGATCATCGTGACACTGTTTTGGAAAAACTTGTAGAACGCATTCATAAAGTAGGCAAATTAGAAGATAAAGATAGTTTCTTTCAGGCAATCATTGAAAGAGAGAAGATTGTCTCAACAGGTATTGGCATGGGCGTTGCTATCCCTCATGCGAAACTACCCGGTTATGATGAATTTTTTATTGCTATTGGCATTTTACCAAAAGGTGTCGATTGGCAAGCTATCGATCATTCCCCAGTGCGTATGATCTTTATGATTGGTGGTCCTGACGATAAGCAAACAGAGTATTTGCAAATCCTTTCTGCTCTTACACTTGCAATAAAAAATGAAGACTTAAGAAAAAAATTGTTAACTCTCAATTCGCCAGAAGATATAGTAAAACTTTTCGAGTCAACTTAATCCCAGTTTTCTTGAAAACCTGCTTTAAGTTGAGAATTACTTAAAGTTGGAAGGTCTTTTTTATTAATTTTTTGACGTTGGAGGGCCGAGTTATGGATCTCAAGATCAAAGACGTTGCTGAGCTATTAAATGTTTCAGCTACGACAATTCGCCGATGGCTTTATGAAGGGAAAATCCCTGCATACCGTATCCAGGGACACTACAGGTTTAGCCGAATTGAAATTCAAAGTTGGGTGCTTAACCAAAAATTAGATAAAGAGATGGCGCCCCCTTTGGAAAATGAATTTTCTGAACCCCTCCTTGAGGATACCCCTCAAAAGGGAGGAGGCAGTAAGCAATTCAGTCTTTTTCGAGCTTTGAATAAAGGGAATGTCTTTCACCAAGTCCCGGGTTCAACAAAAGAGGAAGTAATTCTTAAAGCCACAAAAATGCTAAGCGAAAAAATGCACTTGGATGCGGATGTTCTCGCTGAGCTATTGTTAGATCGAGAAAAATTGCAACCGACAGCCCTTAACAATGGCATTGCAGCCCCCCATACGCGAGATTTCTTACTGAGCTCACATCACGATGTTGTAGCATTTGTATTTCCTGAAAAGCAAATTCTTTACGGTGCTTTAGATGGGAAGCCAGTACACTCTTTAATCTTCCTTTTTGCTAGCGATGACCGAAGGCATTTGCAGCTTTTAGCTAAAATTGCGCATCTTAGTTGCCAAGAAGAGTCTATTCGTTTTCTGCAGACATCACCTAGCAAAGAGCAGCTATTGGAGTATATCAAGTGCTGGGAAAGCAATATTCCTTCACCCATGGCTGAATAAAGATGCGGGGCAGGTCCCCTCATCACACCACCGAAATAGAAATCATTCAAATTCCGTTTAATCTAGGAATCCTTATTGACTAATAGACTGCTTGAACTTCACTTTCGGATACGTTCAAAAAGCAGACCTAAGGGCGATAGATTTTGCTTTTTATGATTGGTATTGGCCTTCTCACCCTTTGAATTTTACCAACATTCTTTAGTGACTGGTAACAATCACTGGCAGCATTTATTAAGTATACGTCGTAAGATAGCCGGGGAATATTTTTCAATTACCTCGGCCCAACACTAATTAAACTTAGCTAGCCTTACACAATATCTTTTTAAATTAGAGATAATCTAAGCCAGTTTGCTAGAACTTTTATTAGCTCTTAAGAGTGACGTCCAGCTTCAAATAGGCTCTTTAAAAAAAAGGAAAGAGAACGATGTTTTCTCTCTTCCCATTTATTTTAATTTGCAGCGGAAGGGGTAAGATTTTTGGAATTTTCTTTCTTTCTCGAAATTACCTCTTCATCGACAAAGACTAATTGTTCTCCTTCAACTGAGACCGAGCATCGACGGCCTTCATCAGGATGAGAAAGTAGTTTTTCTGCTAAAGGATCTTCTAGATACTGCTCAATCGTACGTTTCAAAGGACGAGCGCCCATTTCTGGCTGGAAGCCTTTTTCAACCAAGAACTCTTTAGCTTTTTCATCGAGAGAAAGATAGACTTCTCTTTTGTTAAGTCTTTTCTGCAGTTTTTCTATTTCTAAGTTGATGACACGTAGGAGTTGCTCTTTATTTAAAGGATGGAAAATAACAAAGTCATTGAGGCGGTTTAAAAACTCTGGTTTAAAGTGTTTCTTGACTGCCGTTTCAATTTTATCTTTGATATGCGCATAGTCTAACGAACCCTCAGAAGCTCCAAACCCTATTTCTGTGCTCTTCTTGATAAGATCGGCACCTAAATTAGAGGTCATAATGATAATTGTGTTACGGAAATCGACTTTGCGACCAAAAGAATCTGTGAGCCTTCCCTCTTCTAAAATTTGCAAGAGTAGGTCCATAACATCTGGGTGTGCTTTTTCGATCTCATCAAATAATACGACAGAATAGGGGCGTTGACGTACCTGCTCCGTAAGCTGACCACCTTCTTCGTGCCCAACATACCCCGGAGGCGATCCGGTCATTCTACTAACGGCAAACTTTTCCATGTACTCTGACATATCTACTTGAATAAGAGCATCCTCACCTCCAAAAAGATGGGTTGCCAATAAGCGCGCTAAAAGAGTTTTACCAACCCCCGTAGGACCTAAAAATAAAAAGGCACCTATGGGACGATTAGGGTCTTTAATATCTGCACGGCTTCGACGAATGGCTCGAGAAACTGTTTTTAAAGCATCCTCTTGACCAATGATGCTCTCTTTTAAAATCTCTTCCATTTTGAGGACTTTTTGCGTTTCACCTTCTGTGAGGCGATTAAGAGGGATCCCTGTTTGGCGAGCAATTACATTTGCCACATCTTCATCTTCTACAATTACTTCATGCTCTTCTTTGTTAATTTCCCATTGGGCTCGGATTTGTTGAAGCTGCTCCCTTAAATTTTTTTCAGAATCGCGAAGCTTAGCAGCTTTCTCATACTCTTGCTTGCTAATCGCTTCTTCCTTAGCAATTCTTGTCTGCTCAATATCCGTTTCGAATTTGCTAATGTCTTGTGGTTGATTCATCATAGAGATGCGCATCTTAGCACCTGCTTCATCGATCAAATCGATCGCTTTATCTGGTAAGAAACGTCCATGGACATACCGATCAGATAAGACGGCAGCTGCACTGAGAGCTTGTGGTGTATAGATACACTTATGATGCTCTTCATACTTAGCTTTTAATCCCTGAAGAATTTCTACCGTTTCATCTACGCTTGGTGGATTGACCCAAATTTTTTGAAAACGTCTTTCTAAAGCAGCATCTTTTTCAATGTGCTTGCGGTATTCATCGACGGTGGTAGCACCTATGCATTGAATTTCCCCTCTTGAAAGAGCAGGCTTTAAAATATTGGAGGCATCGATAGCCCCTTCTGCAGCTCCAGCGCCAACGATTGTATGGAGTTCATCGATAAATAAAAGGACGTTGCCATTTTTCTTGATTTCATCCATTACAGCTTTGATGCGTTCTTCAAATTGTCCTCGATATTTCGTTCCAGCAATCATTAGGGGTAAATCAAGGGTGATCAGCTTCTTCTTACGGAGATTGTCTGGAACTTCCCCCTTCACAATAGCTTGAGCCAGACCTTCAACAATGGCCGTTTTACCAACACCTGCCTCACCTACCAATACAGGGTTATTTTTTCTACGTCGGCATAAAATTAAAATTAGCCGCTCTACTTCTTCTTTTCGACCGATAACCGGATCCATCTTGCCTTCACGGCACATTTCCGTTAAGTCATGGCCATAGGCCTTAAGCGCAGGCATTTTATCGGCTGTGGAGCTAGAGCTACTTTTTTCATAGGATTTACTTTGACTTGAGGGCGACGTTCCTTGGCCCCCAATGGGCATATTACCACCAAGCGGAGGGAGCTGAAGGTTAAAGGTTTCTAGTTCTTTAAGTACTTCTTTTCTAACTTCTTTAAGATTGACATTGAGGTTTTCTAAAACTTGAGCTGCAACCCCATCAGTTTGTCTTAAAAGGCCTAAAAGAAGATGCTCTGTTCCCACATAGTTGTGATTTAGATTGGCTGCTTCTTCATTAGCATATTCGAATACCTTTTTTACTTTTCCAGTAAGGGCAGGGTCGCCGTAAACTTGAATTTCGGGACCATAGCCGACAAGTTTTTCTACTTCATTGCGTACTGTTTCGAAATCAATATTTAAATTTTTTAGAACATTGACAGCAACACCCTGGCCTAATTTAAGAAGTCCAAGCAACACATGTTCTGTGCCCAAATAATTATGGTTGAGCCTCTGGGCTTCTTTTTTGGCAAGTTTTATTACTTGTTTGGCACGATTCGTGAATTTGTCAAACATAAAAAAATCTCTCAAGTTTTATTTCGTGTGTCTACTGTCCTTACACCACAATATATAATTTAGATGCCAATCTATTTTTTGCCAACAGAAGGATTCTTTTTTTTCTCATGGGTTTGGTTTAACTAAACTCTTTTTTATGAAGAACTTAGTCAGAAAGGGGGTGTAATCTCTTTTCAATTGAAACGCTAGCTAGGTTATAGTTGCAAACGTAACCCTTGCAGGGGAATTGCCTTCCCATCTATTTTTTTATACTATAGAAACATACCCTATCCCGGATTAGCGAGCAAATAGCAAGAAGCCTTTTTAAGAAAAGGCTATTTTTCTCCTCTGCGACTCGAATGAATTTGGAAGACTAATGAGTTAAGGCATTTTAAAGTTCAGTACTTACATGCCTCCAATAAATCCTTTTCCTGCATCTAGTCGCTTAAAAGCATTTCTTGATTTGAACCACCAAAAAGAACCTTCTTCGCCATTGACCGCGCACCTACCAAATCAGGAGGTAAGTAGTACAATTGGTTATTGGTCAAATACTTCAAGCGCGTTTCGTCAAAAAAGCGCCAGCATTGTTTTACTTGTTCAATGCTCAATTCCTGAATTCTCGACATTTGAGGAGGGATCCCTGCTGCTAAAGGGGGAAAGAGCGCATTAAATTTCTCTTGGTAGATTGGCGTTGTTGTAAAATTCAAAAAAGTTAATTGTTCGCGAGAAAGTAAGGGAAGATCCTCAAGGTCAATCATTTCCCACCAGGCTTCCAATTGTACTTTTTCATGTTCATTAGGTACTCCTAATAACGCCATTCTCCTTGCTCCCTCATTTGAATTATTCGGGTATTGGCGAAAAAGACCTCTTAAACGGTCATAGTCTTCACGAATATTTGGATCAAACCGATTGAGGGATAGCAGTTGCACTTGACTATCGGATAAATAACTTATCCGTATTTTGTCGAATAAATGCCAACATGCATCAATCTGCTCTTTTGTTAACAGTTTAACTTTAGATAGTTGCCTCTCTATCGCTAGTTGATTCATAAAAAAATAACTAGGAAAGCCTTCATCGAACATTTCTTGCGTTAAAGGGTAACGGCGAAAATCAATTTGTTGAATGACTTCATCAAGGATTGCATTCCAATCGTTCGTGTTAAGAAATGGCAAACAATCCTGGACCTGCTCAGCGGATAGAATTTCTATTCTAGATGAAGTTTTAGGAAAAAGGATACGAAATCTTTCAGCAGTGAGCCTACATGTTGAAAAATCCATTTCTTTTATCTGTTGATCACAAATCAAGGCTAAAACCTCATCTGGCAAAACATGGATTATTTTGCTAAGATCTTTACCAGATAATGAATAAAGTTGTTGAACAGTCAAATTCAGAGGAACCTCTAGAAGCTTCTCATCAACTGGGATGCGTTTTAAAGAAGATAAGCGGTGCCCGATCATTGCCCATTGTTTTGGCTCCATCCTGTAATTTAAGGTATGATGCGCCAATATTGTTTTGTTACATACCGCTAAAGGAAGCGCAGATTTTTCCCATGGCGTCTCTAAGTCAGCCATTGTCAGATGATAAAGGTGATCCTTAACTTCTAATTCGTAAATCTGCCTGAATAACCGAAAATGATGATCTAGTTCTTCCATGCGCGCTTTTACTTGTCTATCTAATTCAGAAAACGATTTTGGAAATATCCTTTGCGCTTGTAAACTATTTGGGTTAAGCCAATCTGCCAAAGAGGTTTCTAAAAACTTTTCTCCCTCTTCTTTACTTAATAGTTGTAAAAATCCTCCACTTTTATGCAAAGCCTCATCACTTCCGACCCCCGGAAGCCATGAATCACATGTAGTAGTAGAGACATTGAAACGCTCTTTCAGCTTGAGTAGCTCATCCCAACTTGGCTGAACAGGAGAAAAGGCTGGGTCGTTTTCATCACCATTTTGAAATGAAACCTCTTCTTCCCCCTTAGAGTCCGGGACTTCTTTACCAGAGGGTGGAACCCTTTCTTCAAGGCTATGAGATGAAACTTTCCCCTCAACATTAAGAGCTGGAACCCCTTCATTAATGTTATTAGCTGGGACTTTAATTGGTTTTGCGTCGGGAGAGTCCGGCGCCTGACCTGAAGGGGGTGCACCTGGCGTCAGTTGATTTACAGCAACGCGAGAAACCTTTCTAGTGCTTGAAGAAGCAGCCTTGAGATCTCGAAATAAAAAGATAAGGCAGAAGAGATGCCCAATTCCCAAAGTGAGCGCAAAAATTGCTGTTGCGCACCTTGCTATCTTCCGATCTCTTTCAGAAAGTAGTGATGAATTAGGATGGAAAGCAAAGTATCTAAAGAAATTGCTACAATTGAGATGAACTACCATAATTAGTCCTATTGGAAAATAAAAAAATATTACTTAATATAAATTAATTAGAAATCTTCATTAGTTTTAAGTCCATGTTTATCTAAAAGATATTCCAAAAATTTTTGATCGGAAACATTGGAACTAAATTTCTGATGTCTCATCCCACTCGCCTGTTCAAAAGAAATAAGCTGAATTGTATTTGAAGAAAGCTTCGCGATAACTTTATGTAAATTGTTGCCAGGAAATTCAAGGAGTTCGGATAAATTAGTCACATCCTTAATTTTTTTTTGGATGTCCCGGCACACTTGAAAAGACAGCTACATTTTTAGAAGAAGAGGATTTAGTGCTTAAAGAGGGAATTCGTTGAGACAGCACTTCTAATTCTCTAGCTGAAAGTGCATCAATAGCATTTAATGGAAGGGCTTTTAGCTCCTCATGATTCATTAACGCTATAATAATGGGGGATTGGGATATTGGTTGAGCAAGGTCATTCAGAGATAAAAGGTTCCAATGATGATCCTCTTCCAATCGCTCTAAGCGCTCTCTAAAATTAGGAATAGCCTCGCAATACTGCTCCAATCTCTCCTTAATCAAACCGTTAAGAATTAGCCTATCTTCATCAGGAACTGCAACGCTCTTTCCACCAGTCCGAAGAAATGCCATCAAATTCGCTTCTTTTATCTTATCATGGATCTGATGATCCATAAGAAGTAACGACGCGTTAGCCACACACTTCCTAGACAGCTTTATATTAATTAACGGAATTAATGGTTCTTTTTGCTGGGGAGGAAGCTCTTGGGGAGGTAAGGATCGCAAAATTAGAGAAGCGTTTTCCTTTTCGTTTGCTGTTAACAGCTTTTTATTAAGCGCCTCTATTTTTAAATGGGATTGATGATCCACAGGAGGTAACGGCTCGTTGGCCTCACACTTCCTAGACAGCTTTAGATCAGCTAACGGAATTAGTGGTTCTTTTTGCTGGCGAGAAAGCTCTTTAGAAGGTAAGGATCGCAAAATTAGAGAAGCGTTTTCCTTTTCGTTTGCTGTTAACAGCTTTTTATTAAGCGCCTCTATTTTTAAATGGGATTGATGATCCACAGGAGGTAACGGCTCGTTGGCCTCACACTTCCTAGACAGCTTTAGATCAGCTAACGGAATTAGTGGTTCTTTTTGCTGGCGAGAAAGCTCTTTAGAAGGTAAGGATCGCAAAATTAGAGAAGAGTTTTCCTTTTCGTTTGCTGTTAACAGCTTTTTATTAAGCGCCTTTATTTTTAAAATATTTCTGTGTAAGATAAATTCACAAAAAAGGTGGCCGCAACCAAATCCAACAAAAAAAAGCAGCGAAGATCCCAATAGAGCGATTTTTTTATCGCATGGGGAGAGGTTTTTTGAGATAGGGTGAACAGCAAAGTACGTAAAAAAATTGCAAAAATTTAATTTAACTTTATCCATTTGGTTCTCTCTCTATTGCCAAAGTTTCGGCAAGATGTTTAGCTCGAATGACACAATCTTTCAAGGAAACTCCACTAAATGCGTTTCCTGCGAGATATATTGGCAAGGATTCTACCTCATGATGAATTTGCCTCAAAGTGGATTCATGACCTACGAAATATTGAGGGATTGCTTGATGCAGCTTAGCCACATGCTTTATCTCTGGATTTAGCTGAAGTCGGAGATGGGAAGAAAGATTTTGCAAAGCTATATTGATTAGCTCCTCCTCACTTTTTTTAAGCAATTCTGGTTTTTGCCATCCTCCCATCATCACCGTTAACCTAGCTTCACCAGCTGCGCGATTTTGTTCAGGAAATATCTCTGAATCAAAAATCGTGCCCAAAATATCCTGTTTTTCCTTTGAAGGGACTAAGTAGCCAAACCCTTTCAAGGGCATCTCTTGTTGTCGAAAGCCGAAATTGACAACAGCAAACGAAGCATAGGGAATAGAGGCCAACATCTTAGCAAGCTTTTCTTCAGCCATCAGCTTGGCCAATAGGTAAGAGGGAAGAGCCGAAATGACAACATCAAAAGAGGAAGAATGTTGCTCCCAGTATAGCGTTGTTTTTTTGGCATTGCATTCCATCTTCACAATAGGTGTTGCTAACAAAATATTCCCCTCCAAGGCTTTCCCTAAAGCCTCTACAAGGTTTTTTAAGCCGCATTTTAAAGTCACAACTCTTTCTTTTTTCTTACCCTTAAAGCTCTGCGCTAAAAACCCTCGAATCAGTGATCCATAACGTTTTTCCATTTTGTGTAGCGATGGGAAACAGCTTTGCATTGAAAGAAGGTTCGGATCACCACCAAATATTCCCTTAATCATGGGATCGACGAAATGATCGACCAACTCAGAAGAAAAACGCCTCTTAAAAAATGAGGCAATGGACTCATCATCACAATCTAAAGCCTTTATAAAGGGCTCTTTAAGAATAGATGGCAAAAGTTTTCTGGTATAGGGATGCCAAAAAAGGGGAAAAAGACTGTGCGGCAACTTCCGCATTTGGCCATCTAGAAAAAGATAGCGGCTTGTGACATTGGCATTGGCCTGTAACAACTCTTCAGCAAGACCTAGATCAGTGATGAGCGAACAAAGTTCGTCCCCTTCATTCATTCTCATGCTATGAGGGCCCAACTCGAACAAAAAGCCCTCCTTTTCAATTGTGTCAATCCATCCACCCAAACGATTTTTAGCTTCAAAGAGCTTAAGATCGAGAGCATTGCCCCATTTTTTCTTTAAAAAATAGGCTGTTGCTAAACCACTGATGCCACCACCTAAAATAGCGACTTTAACGCGGGGTTTGGACATACTCATCAAAGATGACACCCTCATCATTAACCGCTTGATAAAGGACTTTTTTGCTGGGGTCTAGTGTAACTTTGATAAAATGGCGCTGCCCTTCTGTCTTAGCAAGATACCATGACTTACTTGCTGCCCTAGGCTTCCTAGCAGGGTTGACTCCCCAGGATCCATCACCTAAAAACAAAACACCATTTTCAGCGGGCTTCCCGTTCAGAATAGGATGTGTTCTTTTATAGGCATGATCGTGGTTTTCAAAAGCCGCAAGAAGGTTAGACTGCTCAAAAATCGGCACCCAGTTTTCGCGGACTTTAGCACAACGTTTATTTCGGTAATCTCGGATAGAAGGGAAAGCTGGAACATGGTAACAAGCAAACTTAAAGGGGATATTTTGCCGCTTAGCCAAAACTTCTTTTAGCCATGCAGACTGTTCTCCTTCAATAGGATGTGTGTGCCCAGAATCTAAAAGGAAAAGGCTCATGTAATTGCCAAAGTCTAAGACCTGATAGCCCGGAGTAGGAAAAAACGTATAGTAAAAGGAAGCCTGCGCAGGGGTTTGATCATAACGTCCTACAACTTCATGATTGCCAATGACAGTCAATAAAGGGATAAGATGTCCTTCTTTTGTGATCATGGTGCTTGACCAAATAGCCATTAGGTCTAACCAGCGGCTCCACCTTTCGAAAGAGACGAAAAAGCGATTTGCAGAGTAGGCTAAATCTCCTCCCCAGATTACAAACCGCGGGGATGTTGCGACAGCTCGAAGGTTCATCGCTATGACCGAAGCTAAATCATTGTGATAAATATCTCCACCAATCACGAAAGAAAGAGGTTCAGTTAGTTGGCTTGGCATCGTAAGAAATTTATATTCCTTAGGGTCTTCCCCTAAGCGAAAAATATATTCGCTATTGGATTCTAGATGGGTGAGTTCGATGCGGTGTATACCGTATTCTACACGGTTAGGTAGGGGTGTAAACTTGCTTTCTTCTTTTTGCCAAATGCTTGCATCAGCTTTTCGGAATGAGAGGAAATCCTGTTTCTCGTCTAACGGAGTGACCCAATGCACAGTCATTGTGTCATGTGGACTATGTTGCCATGTTAAATAAACGGCTAATGGCCTTTCAGCCATTAGCATAGAACAATTTAGTAAAAGAAAAATATTTAAAAAAAATTTGTAATGTTTATTGGGCATTTTTCAACGCTATCCTCACAAGGCTGTTCAACAACTCCGTTGTTTGATGAACGAACTCTTGCAGTGTTTGCGGATCCATCTCCTTTTGTGAGAGACAAGAAAGCTCAAAAACTTCTTTTGCAAGCTGTTCTGCAAGCTCAGGGTGATTTTTGTCTAATTCTGGCAAAGAATTTACAAGAGGATGGTTCGTATTGACAACAAATGTTTTTTTAGGCGTTAATGCCTGCATTCCTTCTACTTGCATCGACTGTATGTAATCACGCATACGGCGCTCATTTTCATCAATCACAACAACAGCAGGTAAATCATCAGCTGATAAGCTCTTTGCTTCAACCTCTACTTTTTCCTGATTCAGTTTTCCCCTAAAGAAATCGGCCAGTTTCCCAGCTTCTGTCTTTCCTTGGGCATCTAAAATCGTTTTCTCTCTCGATTTGTCAATCAAAACATCATCGATAGCAGAGTCGATCCGTTTAAACTGTGTTGAGCTGTTTTTTTTCTCAAAAACACTAAATAAATAAGGATCGATGCGGTTGTCAGCAACAAAAACATCGATTTTCTTCTGATGATAAAGACTTGCCAGCTTACCTGACTGTTTGTCATCAAGCGAATAGAGAATTTTATCTTTGGTCTTTTCTTTATTAAGCTCTAGATATTCTGGAATTGTTTTCCACTCCCCTTCCAAGGTCTTCCAAACCAAAGTGTCTTTTACCCGATCAAAAAATTTCTCATCCTGAATGGCTCCGAGCTTAGCGATTGGCGAGATGTCTTTCCAAGAGCTAATAAACTTTTCTCTATTGGTTTTGAAAAGAGAGGACAAACTATCAGATACTTTTTTAGAAATATGCTGTGAAAGCTGCCTTACGGTGTTGTCCATTTGCAGGTAACTGCGAGAGACATTTAAAGGAATATCTGGGCTATCGACAACCCCTCTCATGACCATCAAATATTCAGGCAAAATATCCTTACAGTTATCTGAAACAAAGACGCGGTTACAAAATAGCTTAACCGTCGTTTTTGTAATGTCGAAATCTCTTTTAATTGTGGGGAAGTAGAGAATGCCTTTCAAATGGAAGGGATAGTCGGCATTAAGGTGCACCCAAAAAAGAGGATCTTCTTCATGGGGATAAAGATAGCGGTAGAATTCAAGATAATCTTCCTCTTTGCACTCAGAGGGCGCTTTCATCCATAAAGGCTCGTGAGAATTGATCCGCTGACCATTAAGATAAATAGGGAATGGCAAAAACGCACAATAATTCTGTAAAATTGTTTTTAGCCTTGACTCTTCGAGAAATTCTTCGCTTTCATTGTTAATAAAAAGCGAAATTTCCGTTCCGGGCTTCTCTTTTTTTCCTTTCTCTAGAATGTATTCTGCTGAACCGTCACAGGACCAAAACGCAGCTTCCTTATTCGCTCTGTAGGATAAAGTATCAATTTCTACTTTGTCTGCAACCATATAGGCAGAGTAGAACCCTAAACCAAAATGACCAATAAATTGGTCCTTTTCTTGACTGGACTTATATTTTTCTACAAACTCTTCAGCTCCAGAAAAGGCAATCTGGGCAATATATTTTTTGACTTCTTCGGCATCCATGCCGATCCCATTATCAATAAAGCGTAGAATCTTATTGGGTTTATCAATCTGAATATCGATACGAAAATCTTCATCTACAGATGTAAGCTCTCCTGAATCTTTCAAGACCTTGACCTTCTGAATCGCATCCGTTGCGTTCGAGACAAGTTCTCTTACAAAGATTTCCTTATCAGAGTAAAGCCATTTTTTGATGATCGGTAAAATATTTTCACTGTGGATTTCTAAGGACCCTTTTGTCATCATTCCCTCTTACGTTTATAAACGAACTAATTTTACCCCTCTCTTAGCAAACTGTCAAGGCACATATGGTGATTATAAAAAACCTTACGACAATGTATACTCCCCAGATTTACTTTAGTGGTTGTTAAACGAAGTTTTCTTAATTTCCTTAAGGTTTTTTATATGGCCAAAACAACTAAACTTGAATAACCTTTTGCATAGCTTGCTTGGCTTGAAAAAATTAGTCATTTTTGAGTGAATTTATCGGAAAATTTTGAGAGCATATGAGTACATATAGTTGAAAAATTTAACGATAAAGGCCCCAAAAAGGGTAATTTTAGCAAGCAAATGAAGTTATACAAGAGGTCTAATAACCCTTTGCAAGAGCAAGCTCCCACTACTTCATGAATTCCTCAATAAATCTTTGAGGATGGTCCCTTAAAAAAGCGCTTTTTATCGCGAGAGAATTTGTTTTGCAAAACTTGCATTAAACCTTCAAGCTAAAGGCAACTACAAGCAGTTTTAATGAGCTTAGATTCCCCCCCTGCCCACCTCATCTGATCTTTCGCCAATTGCTTAAAAAAGTTTTCAAATACTAAAACGATTTTTCAGAAATCCGCTTTTCTTAAGTTTAGCTTTTTTGGAAAAAAGAGAGACCAGCATTAAGTTTTTAAAAAGAATTAAAGGAGGCTTTTAAGAAAAAATTTATTAGAAGAAAAAATAGTAAACTCCTATCTTGAAGTTAAGATCTTACGTTAAAAGAGAGTTCCATGTTTCAAAGCCTTATCCTTCTCGATTTTTATGGGATTAATCCCCTTTTATCTCTTTATGCAATTGCCGCTTTTGTCATTATTGGAACTGGGCTTGCAGGCTTGATTTTGTTCACACGAACAAAACTGATTAGCACAGAAGCTTGCCGCATTGATGTTAACCAGGATCCAGAACTTAGCTTTGATACACCAGGGGGCTCAACCCTTCTTTCTGCCCTATCAAACCATGGAATCCCCATCCCTTCTCCTTGCGGGGGCAAAGCGACATGTAAGCAATGCAAAGTACAGATTTTGGAAGGGTCTACAGATCCTATTGAAATAGAAATGGGCACTTTTTCTAAAAAGCAACTCAAAGAAGGTTGGCGGCTCTCTTGCCAAACAAAAGTGAAACAAGATCTCGGAGTTCATGTTGAAGAGAGCGTTTTGGGAACAAAAGAGTGGGTCGCTAAAGTCATTAGCAATAAAAATGTTGCCACGTTTATTAAAGAATTAATCGTAGAATTACCTGAGGGTGAAGAAGTTAACTACCGTTCAGGCGGTTACTTACAAGTGCATGTCCCTCCTTTTAAGACAAATACATCTGAGTGGAAAGAAACGATGGATCCCAAATACTTTCACGATTGGGAGAAATTTAATCTTTTTAATATCAACGTGGACTTTATGAACCTTCCGAAATCCCCAAATGAGGTGATTAGGGCCTACTCTATGGCTTCCTATCCTGCAGAGGGGCGTAAATTAATGTTCAATATTCGCATTGCAACTCCTCCCTTTGTTGGGGGTAAAATGATGGATGCCCCCTGGGGTATTTGTTCCAGTTACACTTTTAGCCTAAAAAAAGGCGACACCATTAAGCTTTCTGGACCCTATGGGGAATCTTATATGGTCAATGATGAGCGTGAACTTGTCTTTCTCATCGGAGGAGCGGGGTCGTCGTTTGGTAGAAGTCACATTATGCATCTTTTCAGAACTGAAAAAACGCAGCGCAAAGTCACAATGTGGTATGGCGCGCGTTCCCTTAAAGAAAACATCTATCAAGAAGAATATGAACAACTTGAAAAAGACTTCAACAACTTCAAGTACCGGCTTGTTCTCTCTGAACCTTTACCAGAAGATATCGCTGCTGGCTGGCCCGAAACAGACCCCTTGAAAACGAATTTTCTTTTTCGAGCCTTTGAAGAAGGACAACTCAAACACATGGAATATCCTGAAGAAGCGCTTTACTATGTTTGCGGACCACCAATGCACAATAAAAGCGTTTTAAAGCTGTTAGATGAATACGGCGTACCACGCGAAAGCATCATCTTAGATGATTTCGGAAGCTAATTCTACCAGGTTAAAAATACCGAAATTGCAAAATAAAGTAATATAGCAGATGCTAGTTGAAACACAAATAGGATCTGCTTTTTAGTTATGCGTATTCTAGCGGCTCAAATCAATCCCCTTATTGCCGATATCAAGGGCAATACTCAAAAAATCATTGAAAGCATTCAACGAGCGAAGGAAGAGCAATGTGCTATTGTTGTTTTTCCAGAATTAGCTTTGACAGGTTATCCTCCGGAAGACTTCCTCCTCCTACCTCATTTTATAGAAGCTGCAGAAAAAGCCCTACCAGAAATTGCTAAAGAGACGGCTGGCATTACTGCCATCATTGGAACGATACGCAAAAGCGATCCCCCAAGAGAAAAGCCCCTCTTTAATACAGCAGCTATTATTAGCGAAACTAAAATTTTAGGCTTTCAAGATAAAACGCTGCTTCCAACTTATGATATCTTTGATGAAAGGCGCTATTTTGAGCCTGCGCGAGACAACAAAATTTGGCATATTGCCGGGAAAAAAGTAGCCATTACGATTTGTGAAGATCTTTGGCAGCATAGCTCTGCATTGAAAGACGAAATCTATTTCAAAGATCCGATCTTAAATTTTGAAAATAAAACAGTCGATCTGCTTTTGAACCTTTCAGCTTCACCCTTCCATATGGGGAAATTTCCTAATCGTTTGCAAGCCTGTACTCGAGCAGCTAAGACATTGCGTTGCCCTGTAATTCTTAGCAATCAAGTGGGTGGTAATGATAGCCTTATCTTCGATGGGCGCAGCTTATTTGTTAATGGGAAAGGTGAACTTATGGCGATTGGGAAAAGCTTTGAAGAAGACGCCCTCTTGATCGATCTTGGTGCTACTCGCCCTTCTATTGCTTATTTCTTCGAGGAAATGGAAGAGCTTTATCAAGCACTTGTCCTTGGAGTCAAAGATTACTTTAATAAATCCGGTTTTAAAAAAGCCTGCCTTGGACTTTCTGGTGGTATTGACTCTGCCCTTGTCGCTTGTATCGCTACAGATGCTCTAGGGGCAGAAAATGTTTTAGCTATTTTGATGCCATCAAGATACTCCTCTAAAGGCAGTGTTGAAGATGCACCCCTTCTGGCTCATCGATTAGGCATTCATACCCGCTACATCCCCATTGAAGAGCCCTTTAAAAGCTACCTGCAGCTGCTAGAACCCCATTTTGAAGAAAGACAACCCGATACCACTGAGGAAAACCTTCAGGCACGCATCCGAGGAATGATCCTGATGGCTATTTCCAATAAACTAGGCCACATCGTTCTTAATACGGGTAACAAAAGCGAACTGGCTATGGGTTATGCCACCCTTTATGGCGATCTTTGTGGGGGCCTTGCGGTCATTAGTGATGTCACAAAAAGCCAAGTCTATGCGCTTTCCCGTTGGATCAATAAAGACCAAGAGATCATTCCTAAAAATAGTATTGAAAAGCCTCCATCGGCAGAGCTAAGACCTCAGCAAAAAGACTCTGATTCTCTTCCGGAATATGCCCTCATTGACCGCATTCTTAAAGAGTATTTGGAAAATAGCCTGCCTCCAGAGGTAATTGCCCACAAAGATAATATTCCTCTTGAGATCGTTGAATCCTTGGTAGCCCGTATTCATCATAATGAATACAAAAGGAGGCAAAGCCCCCCTGGCTTACGTGTTTCAGAAAAAGCGTTTTTCACGGGGCGCCGTTTTCCGATTGTCCAGGGATGGATTTAACATTAGACTTCTTACATAACTTGCTTTGCTTTAAAAAATTGATCATTTTTGAGTGAATTTATCGGAAAATTTTGAGAGCGTATGAGTACATATGGTTAAAAAATTTAACGATAAAGACGCCAAAAAGAGTAATTTTTTAAAGCAAAGCCAGTTAGGCAAGAGATATATTAAGCCAATAGCCAATCAAAGGAAAGAACTTCGGATAAAGAGCTAACTTGGTGCCGCAACATCATCAAGCGATCAAATCCAACCGCTACACCGCAACATTCTGGTAACCCTTGGTGTAGAGCTTTCAAAAAAAATTCATCGATTGGAAGTGCCTGTTTTCCTAAACGCAGGCGCTCTGCGTTAGCCAGCTCAAAACGCTCCCTTTGCTCTTCAGCGTGAGGAAGCTCACTGTACCCATTACAGAGCTCTACCCCCCTGTAATAGATTTCAAAGCGTAGTGCAACCTGCTCATCTTCTCTCTGTTCAGTTTTAGCCAATGCAGCTTGAGAAGCTGGATAATAGGCTAAAACAGAAAGCTCTTCTTTTCCCAATTGGGGTTCGATAATAAGACCTAAGACAAGATTTAATAGCCCTTCCTTATTTTCATTTTCAAAGCCATGAAATGAACGCTCATTTAAAAAGCCCTGAAGAGTTTCTTCAGTTGCTGTCCTATAGTCTAAGCCAAGCTCTTGGAATAGCTGGCGATAGCTATAAGTTTTTGAAGGTAAAGGGCCTAAAAAGAGGCGAATAAAATCGAGAGTTTCTGCGATCATCTCTTCAAAAGCAATGCCCATCCTATACCATTCTGCCATGCAAAACTCAGGATTATGGCGATAACCATGCTCCCCATCACGAAATACATGCGCCAGTTGATAGATGTCACCCATTCCTTCCACAATTAAGCGTTTCATACCATATTCAGGGGAAGAGTGCAGGTAGCGAGTCGTGTTGCCTTGATAGAAGGCTGGAATTAAATCGATATGGGCATCGACAGAAGCCCCATTAGTGAGCAGGGGACAATCGACCTCTAAAACGTTACGCTCAGAAAAGAAAGTACGCGCTCGAGCTAGCATAGCAGCTCGGTCGCGCAAAATGGAAAGTCTTTGATTAGCTATTGACTCGAGAGACATACTCCCCAGTGCGGGTGTCAATTTTGACGATTTCGCCTTGATCAACAAAGATAGGCACTTGAATTTTTGCGCCGCTTTTTGTGACAGCAGGCTTTAGTACTCTACCCGAGGCTGTGTTGCCGCGATCTCCAGGGGCTGTCTCGACAATTTCCATTTCCATGAATGTAGGAGGTTCAACGGAAATAGGATTTCCACGATAAAAAATAATTTCGTAAAGGTGATCTTCCATTAGCCATTGTGTCGTTTCGCCAATACCCTCATTAGGGATTTTGATCTGCTCAAAGCTATTGTCATCCATAAAAATAACGCCATCGGATTCTTTGTAAAGCATTCTCATCTGCGTTTCGCTAACATCCGCTAAATCAACTTTTTCACCAGACTTAAAGGTCCGCTCAATGACTCTGCCAGTCTTTAAATGCTTTAATCTAACGCGGTTAAACGCTTGACCTTTACCCGGTTTAACAAATTCGTTGGAAACAATGGTATAAGGCTGTCCTTCAACTTCGATCTTAATACCACCCCTCATCTCACTGGTACTTATTTGCGCCATAAATCCTCGTACTGCTAATTGATCCCGGTATTCTAACAAATTCTCCTAGCACAAGTCTAGTTTTCCTTTTAAGTCATAAAATATTAGTGATAAAATAACCCTTTTTATGCGAAATAGAGAAGAAAGATCTGTAATCTTTAATAGAGATGAGCTATGTGGTACCGCGAATTCAAAGATTATCCTCCAGATTCTCCGCTGCTACACAAAAAAGTAGAGCCAGGGCATGGAATCATTGGCTGTGAAATGCATGAGTTAAACGGTTGGGGAATTTCCCTTCATCAAGTGCGTAAGCGCAAGAAAAAGGGGCTAATCGCCTTTTTGGTTACGCATTTTCTTACTAATCGGTTTAAAAGTAGGAACGATCGAGCAGAATGAGAAAAAAAGGCACACATACGTGGGATCTTTTTCTCACCTATCATCGTTGCCCGAAATGTGGCGCGATCTTTGAAAGCAGAATAGATTATACATACCAGATGGGTAAACTCATTAAAGACCTACAATGTCCACGATGTGATCATCAGTACACTTTAGAAAAGAAACAGATGCCTATTGGCCCTTTCTTTGGAGAACCCCCAAAACCAGAATTTGATTGGAGTCACAATGAATGAAAATGAATATACAATTTCTTTAGACCCAAGGGAGGAGCAAATCGCTCGCGATACACTCGAACGCTACTCGGGATCTCTCGTCGAGGATTTTCAACCCTATTTGCTTGTGACAAATTTCCCCCGCTATGTCACTTACTTTGCAGAAACACGTAAACTGCCTATCATTGAAGGCTCTATGTTCAAGGTGGCACACTCCCCAGAAGAGAAAATTTCCATCTTGGATTTTAAAATTGGCTCTCCTGCGGCAGCACTTGTCATTGATCTGCTAGCTAACTTGCCCATTAAAGCTTCACTTCTTCTAGGAATGTGCGGAGGCTTAAGGCGTCATTATAAAGTGGGCGAATATTTTGTCCCTATTGCAAGTATACGAGGAGATGGGACATCCGATTTTTATTTCCCCGCTGAAGTCCCCGCTTTGGCTAACTTTCTTGTTCAAAAAGCTGTCACCAATGTTCTTGAAAGAGAGCAGACACATTATCATATCGGTATCACGCATACAACAAACAAGCGTTTTTGGGAATTCAACCAAAGCTTTAAACATCGCTTGGAAGTAAGCCGTGCTCAAGCCATCGAAATGGAATGTGCTACTTTATTTATGTCTAGCTATAGCTATAAACTCCCCTTAGGAGCTTTACTCCTTATCTCAGACCTACCCTTAGATCCAGAAGGAATTAAAACGAAGAAAAGCTCGGAAAAAGTCTATGCTGCACATACAGGCGAGCATGTCGAAAAAGGCGTTCGCATGCTCTTTGAATTAGATGAGCTCTTAAAGCACCACGCAAGAGGCGCTTTTCGCGGTACACGCAAACGCTTTGAAAAAGCTCAAGATTAGCGATTATTAGGATCGCTAGTCGGATCGATCTTCTTCTAGCGATCAGCTCCAAATCAACCATAAGACAAGCGCAGCAGGAACTACCGCGAAAAGCGTCAAAGCCATTCCAATACGCGTAAAATCCGCAAACGAAATCGTATAACGATTTTTGTTAAGAAGGCTCACTGCAACAATATTTGCTGAAGCACCAATTGGTGTGATATTGCCTCCTAGGCAGGAACCGACAAGAAGACCAAAGACCAGAAGAGGTAAGGGAAAGCTTGTTGCATCAGCGATTTGTTGTACAACAGGTATCATGGCAATAAGATAAGGAACATTATCGACAAAAGCGGAAATGATGACCGAAATTGCGACAAGAAATATAAATATGACCGAAAGTTCATTCGGAACGTTTTTGACCGTCCATTGGGCCAAAAAATCCATCCACCCTGCAATGCGGATAGCTCCCACTAAAACAAAAAGGGAGGCTAAAAATAGTGTCGTATCCCAATCTAAAATTTTTAAAAGATCGCGCACGGGAAGCCATTGCGGGCCAAAAGAGAGCCAGATCAACCCGAATAATCCTAATGACAGCGCCGTTGTTCCAGCCAACCACACTGAATCCCGATCCCAACTCGAACCAAATGCTAAAATGACAATAAGGAGGGCAAGCAATATTGTGGGCACCCAGGATTTAACCTTTTCAACGCGAATCATTTGAACTGCTTGCTTATGCTCTCTCAGCAGCCAAAAACTTAAGGCTAAGGCAGAAAGCATACCTGCCTGTACCACAAAAAAAATACTTAGCCTTCCTTGATAAAAAAAGAAATCCTTAAAGCTCATTTTCATGTAGGAACCGAGAATCATACTGGGAGGATCTCCAATTAAAGTCGCTGTCCCTTGCAAATTCGAAAAGATGGCTAGCAAGATTACAGGTTTGACAGGTGAGATATAGAGTTTATCGCAAACGGATAGGATCACTGGTGCAATGAGCAGGACTACAGCGACATTTTCTACAAACATCGATAGGATGCTTGTTAACAAAAAAACATTCACTAAAGCCATTCGTATTGTACTGGAACGATCAATAAGCCATTCTGCTAAACATGCAGGAACTCTTGAAAGAAGAAAAAGCTCAGCAAGAATTAACGTCCCAAAAAAAAGACCTAATACATTCCAGTGAATTTCTTGAAATACCATCAAAGGGGTTAGAATTTGGCATGCGATCAGCAATAAAACTCCACCTAAAGCAATCCACGTCTTCTTATTGGGGAAAATAACAAAACCCAGATAAGCAACAAAAAAAAGAAGAAGAGACCCCATTACGACCTACTGTTTTTGCAAAATTAACCCCAAATTAGCCATAACACAGTCGCAGCAGGAATAACTGCAAAAAGTGTAAAGATAAGCCCAATACGCAGATAAGCGAAGAAGGAAATGGTATGGCCATTCTTATTTAAATAGCTCACAGCAACGATATTTGCAGAAGCACCAACTGGCGTGATGTTACCGCCAAGGCAAGCGCCCACTAACAATCCAAATGCTAGAAATGGTAGAGAAAATCCTGTTGACTCTGCGACCTGCTGGACAACAGGGATCATCGCGATCAGATAAGGCACATTGTCGACAAAAGCAGATATCAATACCGATATGCCAACTAAAAACAAAAAAATAATCCAGAGTTCATTGGGAACATTAGCTACAGTCCATTGAGCCAGAAAATCCATCCAGCCAGCGCTACGAACCGCTCCGACTAAAATAAAAAGCGCACCTAGAAAAAAAGTGGTATCCCAATCCAGGGTGCGAATCAAATCCCTTGTTGAACGCCATTTTGGCCCTAAAAAATGCCATACCACCCCAATTAATCCCAGTAACATCGCAACAGTTCCTGCTAACCATACAGATTCTCTATCCCAGCTCGAACCAAATGCCAAAATAACAATAAGAAATCCCAATAAGGAGGTGGGAACCCAGGATTTTACTTCTTCAACAGGAATCATTTTGATTGTCTGCTTATGCTCCCTCAGCAACCAGAAGCTGAGCAGCAAGGCTGAGACCATGCCAGCCTGTACCACGAAAAAGATACTCGGCCTCCCTAGATAAAAGAAGAAATCCTCGAAACTCATTTTCATGTAGGAACCGAGAATCATACTAGGTGGATCGCCAATTAAAGTCGCTGTCCCTTGCAAGTTCGAGAACATGGCTAAAAGGATTACTGGTTTGGTAGGAGGGATATTGAGCTTATCGCATACAGCTAAGATCACAGGAGCGATGAGTAAAACAACAGCAACATTTTCCACGAACATAGAAATGATGCTGGCAAGCAAGAAGACATTGATTAAAGCCATGCGTACTGTGCTCGAATGATCGACTAACCACTCTGCTAAAAAGGCTGGAACTCTCGAAAGGAGGAAAAGCTCGGCTAGAATCAAAGTACCGACAAACAGGCCTAAAACATTCCAATGGATCTCTTTAAAAACTTCTAAAGGCGTTAAGGTTTGAGAAATAATAAGGAGAGAAACTCCTCCTAAAGCAATCCACGTCTTTTTAGTGGGAAAAATGATAAAGCCAAGGTAGGTCGCAAAAAAAAGTAGAAGAGAAGCCATTCTTTTTCATCCTGTTGAAGAACTTCACCTTAAAGAAATTTCTTATAGATTTCCTGTACTATTTGCTTAAAGTAGCTATTTTTTATATTTAGACCTCTTGCATAACTTGCTTTGTTTGAAAAAATTGATCATTTCTGAACTTAGCAAGCAAGGTAGGTCCCACCTTGGCTTAATCAAAAAGATTAGCATTAAGGGAAGTGGCTTTTTAAAAGCTCAATGACTTTTGTTTCCAGCTCAAGCGGCTTCTTGACTGGTGCTAACATGAAGGATTTGGAAAAAGTTTTTCCCCCTTTAGAGCGTTCAACGCTTAAAGAAACTTTCTCTTTTTTAATTAAAGTAAATCCTCTTAGTGCAGCAAAAATACGTAATTTCGTCATGTAATAGAGCCATTCGGCACTTAACGGCGGAGGACCAAAACGATCTTTGATCTCCTTCCAGATTTCATCTACCTCTTTAAGATCGAAAGCTTCACCAAGACGTTGATAAAATTCCATACGCAATGAGATATCATTGACATAGTCTTCCGGCAACCGAGCATCGGCTGGTATATCAATTTTAACATCAGAAAGAAATTTAGGAGCTTTACCTTGCAGCGTTTGAATTGTGCGTTTGAGCATTTTGCAGTAAAGGTGAAATCCGACAGAAGAGACATGTCCTGATTGATCAAGACCTAGGATATCTCCCGCTCCGCGAATTTCTAGATCGCGCATAGCAACCTTCATCCCTCCCCCATGTCCTGAGGCTTCCGCTAACGCATTGAGGCGTTTTCTTGAAATTTCTGTTAAAATTCGTTGATTGGGAACTAAAAAGTAGGCATAGGCTCGTCGGTTCCACCTACCAACACGCCCTCTTAATTGATACAAATCCGCTAGCCCAAAGCGATCCGCTCGATCAATCAAAATTGTGTTTGCATTGGGGATATCAATCCCGCTTTCCACAATTGACGTTGCCACAAGGATATCGGCTTGCCCGTGCTTAAAGGCATGGAAAACGCTGTCAAGCTCTTCAGAAGACATCTGCCCATGGCCAACAACAATTCGCGCATTTGGCAAAAGTTTTTTGATGCGCGATGCCATATCGTAAATAGTCTCCACACGATTGTGAATGACGTAGGCTTGGCCATCACGAGCTAACTCTCTCAGTAAGGCTGTACGGAACAATTGATCCCCTGGTTCTGCGATTACCGTTTTGATAGGCAAGCGATCTTGAGGCGGCGTGTTAATCACTGACATGTCTCTTGCACCGACTAAGGACATGTAAAGAGTCCTCGGAATGGGCGTGGCAGAAAGAGTTAGGCAATCGACACCAGCTTTTAATTTTTTTAAGTGCTCTTTGGCCTTGACCCCAAAACGTTGTTCCTCATCGATAATCACAAGGCCCAAGTCATGAAACTGCACATCTTCACTGACTATGCGATGTGTCCCCACTAAGATATCGACACTCCCCTCTGCTACTCCCTGAAGGGTTGCCTTAATTTCTTTAGAAGTGCGAAAACGTGAAAGCACAGAAATATTGAGAGGGAAATTGGCCATTCTCTCTACAAAATTTTCATAATGCTGCATGGCAAGCACTGTTGTCGGCACAAGAACGGCTACTTGCTTATGCCCATCCACTACAGCTTTAAAAGCAGCACGCATAGCCACTTCTGTTTTGCCATAACCGACATCTCCACAAATTAAACGATCCATGGATTTTGTGGAGATCATATCTCTTTTGATTTCAGAAATAGCGCGAACCTGATCTTCGGTTTCCACAAAAGGAAATTCGTCTTCAAAAACAAAAACGTCTTGACTGTCAGCAGGATAGCTATGCCCACCCACAATTTCCCTTTTGGCATACATTTCCAAAAGTTCTGTGGCATAACCCATGATTGCCACTTGTGTCTGCTCTTTAGTGCGCTTCCAGCGGTTGCTTCCCAAAGTGTGCATTTTAGGCTCTTCTTCAGCAGCCCCAATGTATTTACTTAATAAATGTGCCTGATGCATTGGAACGTAAAGCTTTGCACTTTCCGCATATTCCACTAAAAAGTATTCACTTAAGACACCTTCGTGGTTCGGCTTCTTTTCGATTCCTAAATAGCGCCCGATGCCATGATTAAAGTGAACAATCATATCTCCAGGGACTAACTCAAAAGCTCCTGATGAAGTGGAGTGGTAATTACTGCGCTGTTTTTGCCGTCTTATTTTAAAACGATGGGTGATCTCGGTCATAGGAAGAAGCATGAGGCTATCCATCACAAAACCAGAGGAGAGATAGCCTTGTTCAATGGTCGTTTGTTTTGGCATTTGGAGGTGCATATCAGCAACTTGCTTGCGCACTTTGTTCTCTTCTGCTTCTGAATCACAGAGAATATGAAGTTCAAAATCCTCTTTTGGCAATTGCTCTAAAGCTTGTAAAATCTCTTGTCCCGAAACCGTTTCTTGCATTTCTTCATCTTCAAACAAAGCGCTAGTCACTGTTCTAAAAGGGGAGATCCAGCGATAGGCTTGAAAAGAGCGATTAAACATTTCAAAGCCGATTTGATGGCCCATTCTTTGTGCTGAATAAAACCCTTTTTCCTGTTTTTCTTTCATAGTCACTGAGGAGAGCTGCTCAATCGGAGACTGCGTCCAGTAAATGCTTTGGAATTTTGCAGCTCTATCCAAAAATTCTTCTGCAGTGGCAAAATAGGGACTTACCGTTGAAAGATGCAGGATAGAGGCATAGCGGTCTTCAATTGCCACCAAGTCGTCATAGATGATAAGTGTGTTTTCCCCTAAATAGTCCAGAAGTGTCGCTACGTTCTTGTCTTGAGTCATTAGCTCTAGTTCCTGTCCTGGAGTCAGTTCAATGCTTTCAACCTGTTTAATCGATTTTTGGGCGATTGGGTCATAAGTGCGAAGCGATTCGATTTCATCGCCCCAGAACTCTATCCTGAAAGGATCTGGAGAAGAGACAGGGAAAATATCAATGATGCCGCCTCTAACAGCAAACTCACCCTTATCAGCAGCCATGGTTTTTCTTTGATACCCCATAGCATTAAAGCGATCGATGAGTCCGTTAAAAGAATGAGTCTCACCGACATTTAACTTAAGGTAGAGTTGCTCGAAACGCTCTTGACCGATGAGTTTTTGCAAACAAGCCTGGAGTGTGGTCAAAATAATAGCAGGTTCTTGGCTTTCTTTTAATTTCACTAAGGATTGGTAGCGCTCACCAACGATATCTGGGCTTGGCGGAATGTTTTCTGAAGGTAGGGTCTCCCAAGCAGGAAAATCAATCACTGGGGATTGTGTGAAAAAAGAAAAGTCGTGATAAAGACGCATCTCTTCTTGGCTCGCACCCGTTAACACAAGAATTTGCTTGCCAGTCGCTTTTTGTGCCATAGCAGCAATCAACGCTTTAGGGCTATTCCATAATTCTTCAATTAATACTGAAGAGCCTTTTTTAAAAAGCTCTTCTAAATCAAGAATGTGTGCTGTTTTAGCAATGCGCTCAAACATGGCCAATCAGTTCCCTTAATTTTTTCAAGGCAAAATCCAATTTTTCAGGGGCTTTGCCTCCCGCTGTAGCCTGACCGCCCTTACCGCCGCCGCTTCCTTCTACAATCAGAGCTAGCTCTTTGATGAGACGACCTGCATCGTAACCCTTCTTAACAAGGTCATCTGAAATCTTCAAAAAGAGCTGTACGCGGCCTTCACTTTTTGTCCCAAATAATAGAATTCCGGACTTCAGTTTCTCCATCACCTCATCTAAAAGTTGCTTAATTTCTTCTGAAGAAGCCTGAACTGTCGCTGTCAAAAGAGAAATGCCATTCGCCTCTTCCACTCGACTCAACAAACTTTGCCCTAATTCTTTGATCTTGCCCTTTTTGATCTCTTTTAGTTCGCTAGCTATCGATCTATTTTCTTCTAGTAGCTTTTCAATACGTTCTTTCAGTTTAGCTGGCTGTACTTTCAAAAGAAGGGCGGTGTCATTGAGCAATAACTCGGTAGAGCGCTGCATCTGCTCAGCTTCTTGACCGGTAACAGCTTCGATACGTCTTACACCCGCTGCTATACTGCTTTCTTTAGCAATTCTAAATAGGCCTATCGAACCTAATGCTGAGACATGAGTCCCTCCACATAGCTCTTTCGAGTAGTCAATATCGATCACACGAACTTTAGCATCGTATTTTTCACCAAAAAACTGTTTGATTTCAGAACGCTTTACAGCTTCTTCATAAGCAATTTCATACCACTCAACCGGTTTGTTCTCGCGAATTTTGTGATTTACGGTACCTTCAATAAGGACAATTTCTTCTGGTGTTAACGCTTTGTGATGGCTGAAATCAAAGCGCAAGCGATGCTCATCGACAACCGACCCAGCTTGTTTGATATGCTCTCCTAAAACTTGGTGTAGGGCGTAGTGCAATAAGTGTGTTGCTGTGTGATTATTAGCAATTTTTAACCTTCTCTGTTCGTCGATTTCTGCAACAAGAGAGTCACCGACTTGCAAGCTGCCTTCTTTTAACTGACCGATATGCCCCACAAGCCCTTTAAATGGGGCTTTAGCATCCCTTACCTCAAAAAGAATATTTTCACCCCTTATGTGACCTGTATCCCCTACTTGGCCACCCATCTCGGCATAAAAAGGCGTCCGGTCTAAAAGGATCATCCCTTCTTGGCCAGCTTGCATTTTATCGGAAAACTGCCCTTCTATTACGATTCCAAGAATTTTTCCTTTAAGAGAAGTCTCTTTATACCCTAAAAATTGTGTCGTCCCTTTTTCCTTTACCCAATCTTCAAAAAGATTTTGAGAAGCCTTCTGAAAAACCGTCTTCTGAGCACTCCTTGAACGCTCCTTTGCCTCTTGCTCCAGCTCTTCATACCGTTTCTGATCTACACTAAGCTCAGCATCTTTTGCTAAAAGTAAGATTTCATCGATAGGCAGGCCGTAAGTGTCTTTCAATTTGAAAGCATCTTCACCCAAAATACAATGGTCTCTCTTCTTTGCAGTGTCAATAATTTGAGCCAACATATTGCCACCTTTTTTTAAGGTCTTCAAAAAAGCTTCTTCTTCTTGAGTCAAGATCTCGGCAATACGATTTTGCGCCTTAACAAGCTCAGGATAATCCTCACCCATTTCAGAAACTAATCTTGGTAAAACTTTTGCAAGAAAGGGATCGTCGATACCTAATTGGCGGCCATAGCGCACAGCTCTTCTTAGCACTTTACGAAGAACATAACCGCGGTCGAGATTGCTTGGCTGAACACCATCCGCAATAGCAAAGGCTAAACATCTTAAGTGATCTGCAATCACACAGAAAGCAGGGGCCATTGTATTATTTGCTGCTAAGTAGGATGTGCCGCTAATATTCTCTACCTGTGCAATAAGAGAGCGCAAAACATCAGTTTCAAAGACATTATCGACCCCCATTTTTAGACTCATAACACGCTCAAGACCTGCACCGGTATCAATAGAGGGTTTTGGCAATGGAAACATTGTTTTGGCATTTTCGCGATTGTATTGCATAAAGACAAGGTTCCAAAATTCGAGAAAACGCTCCCCTTCCACATCTTGGTCAGGACGTGTTGCATCGCCATATTCAGGACCTTTATCGTAAAGAAGCTCAGAGCAAGGGCCGCAAGGACCGACCTCCCCCATCTCCCAAAAATTTTCCTTTTCGCCAAAACGCGTAATGCGGTTAGCTGGAACATACTTTGTCCACAGCTCAAAAGCCTCTTCATCCTCTCTAAAAACAGTGGGATAAATGCGCGCCGGATCAAACTTAAAAATATTTGTAGAAACCTCCCATGCAAAACGGATCGCTTCTTCTTTAAAGTAGTCTCCAAAAGAAAAATTCCCGAGCATTTCGAAAAAAGTGAGATGGCGACTAGTGTGACCAACATTTTCTAAATCGTTATGCTTCCCTCCGACACGGATACATTTTTGACTTGTTGCAGCTCGTGTGTAATCTCTAATGCTGGCACCGAGAAACACATCTTTAAATTGATTCATCCCCGCATTAGTAAAAAGCAAGGTGGGATCATCGTGAGGAATAACGGGTGAAGAAGGTAAAATGGAATGGCCATTTTCCTTAAAATAGTTTAAGAATTGACGGCGAATTTCTTGTGTGCGCATGGATTTTTCCTTAACTTGATACGATCTGCAGAATGATTATATGCGAATAAGTAAGAGTTATCAAGCTCGATACAACGTCCGAGCTTTTTAACTAAAAAGTACCGTTTTCTGATTAACTTTTGCTGACCTGTTTTTCGCAAATGATAGGCTCAATGTAACGCAGTGAATCCGGATCTCCAAATGTAAAGCGGCGATCAATCGTTGGGACCAACTTTTCTGGAACTTTATGAAGAAGGTTTGTTCTTTCCAAAAATGTTAGATAGCTTAAAGAAAGCAATTCTTTTCCTGACATGACTCGGTCAGCCATTAAAGCCGTATTGCTTTTAAAGTTATTCACGAGATTTTCTACTTCTGGAGCTTTTTGTCTGGCTTTAGCAGGCAATGCTAATACGCCAATCAAAGCAGCTGTAGCCCACGAAGCACCTATTTTTGAAAGCATCATGTCGCTTACCCTCTCAAATTGCTGAAGGTTTTTGACTAAAGCAGCCGGATCTCCTGTCAGTTTATCAAAAATGTCTCTTCCATGAACAAAAATTTCTGAAACATTGTTGTTTTCCTGAAAGGCTGTACAGGCATCAGCAAAATGGATTGCCAATAACGAAAACGATTTTAAAATTTCCAAAATGCTAGCAAAAAACAACTTCGTCAAAAAAGGATTTTGCGCTTTAGCTATTTTGGAGAAATAGACATGTGAAGGTGAATGGCGTTTGGAACTCGCCAGTTCTTCCCATGACTTTTTTTGAATCACTACATAGGCTTTTCGCCTAACAATAAGCTGGATGAGCCGTGCTTGTTCGATAATTTTTAAAATGTTTTCGCTGCATCGTAAAACAGAAGCACTCCCAAAAACGATGCGCGCTGCCATCTTTACATTAGGCCTATCTCCCGCAACTTTGTCCAGTATGCTTCCCGCCATCAAAGGAATATGGTTACGAGGATTTTTAAAAAGGCGAATCTTTCTTCCTGCTATGCTAACATATAAAAAAAGTTTAGCAGGCAGCAAAAATAGTGAAGATAACCCCGGATATCCAGGTGTGAGTGTTATTATTGCCTCTTTAACAATAAGTCCAGCTCTCTGAGCCATCGATTCCCACCAACTTAAATTGCACACAATTATATTGGCATAAATAAAATATTTAATAAAATTCCAAAAGATGATTGAATCATCAATTTTCCTTGCTTGATTTAAACAGCAAAGGTTAAATTCGTATAATCTAAGCATTCCTTAAACTACCTTCTAAAATCACTGTTTTTCATTAGCAACCGATGGCTCTTTAGAAGGAAGAATGTTGAAACGTCTAACCAAAGAGTAAAGCATGCAAGCACATTCAAAACTGGACCCTGAATTTAAACAACTTCTTTCTAAAACAGCAAATACGATTCGACAACTTACTATTGATGCTGTTCAGAAAGCAGATTCAGGCCATCCCGGATTACCGATGGGCTGTGCAGAGCTGGGTGCCTACCTTTACGGGGTAGCTTTAAAGCAAAATCCCCAAAACCCCCATTGGCCCAACAGAGATCGCTTCATTTTATCTGCAGGCCATGGTTCTATGCTCCTTTATGCTTGCATGCACCTCTCTGGCTATAACCTTTCTTTAGAAGACATTAAAAATTTTCGCCAGCTCCACTCTAAGACGCCAGGACACCCTGAATCTATCGATACTGAAGGTGTTGAGACAACCACAGGCCCTCTAGGCCAAGGTTTTGGTAATGCTGTGGGCCAAGCATTAGGCTTCAAAATTCTGGCCGAAAAATTTAACACGGATAAGTATAAGCTATTCGACAACAAGATTTTCGTTCTCATGGGCGATGGCTGCATAATGGAAGGCGTCTCTGCTGAAGCATCTTCTCTTGCAGGAACTTTAAGGCTCGACAACCTGGTTGCTATCTATGACTCAAATCAAATTTCACTAGATGGTCCCACATCGGAAAATTTACATGATGATACTAAAATGCGCTACCAAGCATACGGTTGGGATGTCTATGAAATAGATGGTAATGATTTAGAAGCTATCGACCGCATCTTCAATCGTATTAGGGAAGAGCAGACACGCCCTATTCTTATTATCGCTCATACGATCATTGGAAAAGGGGCTCCTAACAAAGCCGGAACAAATAAAGTACACGGATCACCACTTGGTCCTGAAGAGGTAAAAGCGACAAAAGAAGCATTAGGATTGCCACAAGAACCTTTTTACATTCCGCAAGTTGTGATCGATTTTTTTCAAAAAAAGCTTCAAGGAGACGCAGATTTAGAAAAACAGTGGAAAAATGTATTTGATGCGTGGGCCAGGGAAAATCCCGATTTACTAAAAGAATACGAAAGTATGGCTCACCATACCCTTCCTAGTAACTTAGAGGAAATTCTTAAAGCAATCGAAATTAAAACGCCCGTTGCAGGACGCAAAGCCTCTCAAGATGTGTTAAATGTCCTTGGCAATCAGCTGCAATTTCTCTATGGCGGTTCCGCAGATTTATCCGTTTCAGATCTAACTATGATGAAAAAATTTCCTGTGATTAGCACTGATCATTTTAAAGGACGCAATATAAAGTACGGTGTGCGCGAGTTTGCCATGGCTACAATGGCGACAGGACTTGCTCAAACAGACATGATCCTTCCTTTTATCGGAACTTTTTTGACTTTTTCAGACTATATGCGCAATGCCATCCGTTTATGCGCTCTCATGCAAAGGCAAGTGGTCTACCAATTTACTCATGACTCTATCTTCTTAGGAGAAGATGGTCCTACTCACCAGCCAATTGAACATTATGCGGCTCTACGGGCTATCCCTAAGTTACACGTTATTCGCCCAGCCGATGCCAATGAAGTCAAAATGGCTTGGTTGGCAGCCTTGCGCTATCAAGGCCCAACCGCTTTACTTCTCTCCCGCCAAAACTTGCCCGAAGTGGCAGGAACAAATGTTCCTTATTCTGAAGGGATGGGTCGGGGCGCCTATATTATTAAAGCCGAAAAAGCTGGTAAAGTGGATTACATGTTGGTTGCTACGGGATCAGAAGTTTGGCTCGCGATGGATGTCGCAACTGAATTGGAAAAGCTTGGTAAAAATGTACGTGTTGTTTCATTCCCTTGCTGGAAACTCTTCGAACAACAGAATCCCGATTACAAAGCCAGCATTTTTAGTGGCGACCTTGGCAAACGCGTAAGCATAGAAGCAGGTGTTGATTTAGGATGGCATAAGTACATTGGCATGGACGGTATTGCTATTTGCATGGAAAGCTTTGGCACTTCTGCCCCATATAACGCACTACAAAAAGAATTCGGTTTTACTGTGGAAGATATTTTAGAGAGAATTCTGTGAACCAACCTTTGCTCATCAACGCCTTAAACTGCTGCAATACTTCAAGGCCCCCTATTTGGTTTATGCGGCAAGCCGGGCGCTATTTACCCGAATACCGCCAAATTCGAGAAAAATACTCTTTTTTAGAGATGTGCCACACTCCTGAACTTGCCGCAGAGATCACACGGTTACCTATTGATCTTATCGGCTTTGATGCAGCGATTGTCTTTTCAGATATCCTCGTTATCCCCGAAGCACTCGGACTTGGACTGCATTTTGAAGAGAGTAAGGGCCCACTTTTTGAGCGTCCTTTACATACAAAAAAAGACATTGCTAATCTACCCCCCATCCAGGTGGAGGAGAGTTTAAATTATGTCGCAGAAACGATCAAAAATCTCGTTGCCGATCTTCCAGTTCCCCTTATTGGTTTTTCAGGAGCCCCCTTTACTTTAGCAAGCTATATGATTGAGGGAAAAACAAGCAAAGATTTCAAAAAAACTAAGCGATGGATGATGGCTGATCCAGAAAGCTTTCATCAACTTCTTGATAAACTCAGTGACCTTGTCATTAAGTACTTAAATATGCAAATTGATGCCGGGGTTCAGGCATTGCAAATTTTTGATTCTTGGGCCTGGATCCTTAATGACATCCATTTTGAAGAATTTTCTAATTTTTATTTAAAAAAGATCCTCGATCACATGAAAACAAGAGAGGTCCCTGTGATTTTCTTTTGCCGAGGCTCCTCTGTATTTGCTCCTGTCATTGCAAAGTCTGCACCTCACGCTATCAGCATCGATTGGAACGGAAATTTAAAGTATTTGCGACAGATTCTGCCTAAAACGATTGCTTTGCAAGGCAATTTGGACCCTGATCTTTTTTATGCATCCTCTAAAATTTTGCAATCCCATGTAAATCAAATACTTAAAGACATGCTAGGGGATAAAGGCTTTGTCTTTAACTTGGGACATGGCATCAAACCTGATACACCAGTAGATGCTGTAAAGGCAGTCGTGCATACTGTAAAAAATGCGCAACTTGACTTTTGTTAAAAAAATATTTATATAAAAATGAGAGGGGCCTCTTTACAGATGATCCCTTTTTACTTTATAATTAAGCCAGGGTTGCTTGGCCGCTTATAATAGACCTCTTGCATAATTTCATTTGCTTGCTAAAGTTACCCTTTTTTGCGCCTTTATCGTTAAATTTTTCAAACATATGTACTCATATGCTCTCAAAATTTTCCGATAAATTCACTCAAAAATGATCAAATTTTTCAAGCAAAGCAAATTATGCAAGAGATCTAATTACCTTAGAAAATAAGGGAGTTATCATATGTTAAACTGGGCAATAACTTTTTTAATCATAGCGATTATCGCTGCTGTTTTAGGTTTTGGTGGCATCGCAGGCGTTGCTACTGAATTTGCTAAAATACTGTTCGTTATCTTCATTATCCTTTTCCTTGTCTCTTTAATTTTTGGCTACAGAAGGGTTCCCTGACCAATCCCAACTGTAAAAAATAGCAAATAACCATGAGATGACCGAAGTTGAACATGATTTCCCGTATCGCTTTTATCGTCAATTACAACCAGTATGAATCCAAGTTCTATTTTACAAAGCGATTAGCCGAGGCACTAGAACGTCTAGGCGTAGAGACAGCCATTATAGAGCTGGAAAGGGGTAAGTGGTCACCAGAAACGTATCGAAAGATACGTCTCTTTGACCCAGACTTTTCCTGCTCATTTAATAGCTTTTTAAGCCTAAACGGCGTCTATCCTTGGGATCTCATGCAGCTCCCTCATCTTGCTATTTTGCTAGACCCTGCTTTTTATTCTGCTGACTTTATTAAAAGCCGCTACGTTTTTTTATCAAGCGTAGATAAGCAAGACTGCCAGTGGTTTCAAGAAAATCATTTTCGGCGTATTTTTTTCTGGCCTCATGCCGTAGAAAAAATGGAACTAGAAAAGCAAACTCCTCGCCCTTATGACGTTGTATTTTTAGGCACGTTCACCGACTTCCAAGGCATCAAAATGCTTTGGGAAAAGGAGCTTTCACCGCCTCTTAGCAAAGTGTTAAGCGACGCCGCAGAGAGGGTATTAAGCGATAATAGAACATCTCTAACCCAAGCTTTAGCAGATAGTTTTCAAACATCAGGATTAGATCCTCAAGAAGTAGACTTTAAAAGGCTCTTTTATTTTTTAGATAATTACACTCGGGGAAGAGATCGCTTTGAAGCCATTAATCAAATAAAAAATGCCCAGGTGCATATCTTTGGAGAACCTTCTTGGAATAATCCTTTTGATTCTGTCTCTTGGAGCTCCTATTTGGGGAAAAAAGCCAATGTGACGATTCATCCTCCACTCACCTACGCAGACTCGTTTAATATCTTGAAGCAAAGCAAAATTTGCTTAAACAGCATGCCATTTTTTAAATATGGCTCGCATGAACGCATTTTTAATGCTTTAGCTTGTGGGGCTCTACCTTTAACAATGGACAACCTTTTCATTCAAGAAGCCTTTGAGGTGGATAAAGAATTGGCCACATATACTTCTGGCCAATGGGCAAAGATAGATGAGCAAGTGGAATATTATCTTAGCCATGAAGAGGAAAGAGTAGCCGTGGTTCATGCAGGAAGGGAAAAAGTTATGCAACTTCACACGTGGGATAACCGCGCTCAGGAACTTCTCAATGAAGCACCAAAAATACTATCCACTCTCCTTCCTCCCGACTAAAAAATCCTCGCTAATTGACAATTATCAAATTTTAAATTATAAAAAGATATTAAAGAAACAAAAGGTAATAGAATGTCTATTTATTTTATGATTTTTTTTTAATGAGCTTTATGGCGAGTAGTGATGCAGCAACAGTCACTCCTGCCGCAGACGCGGCCTATATTTTTGAAGGAATGGGAGTATTTCCTCAAGTCGAATTATCTCCGGAAAGATCCGTTTTTTTAACCATCGATGTTAGTAATGGCCAAGTCACAGATATCAAGTTAGATGATCGCTCAAGAGTGATGAAATCGCGCAACTATCCTGTAAACGGCACTTTTCAAAATAGCCAAAATTTTAATATTCAACAGATTTATCCTATTGCTAGCCAGGGTGGTAGACTTATAAAGCTTCAATCTCAACCGATGCCTAATCGCTATTCTCATGTGGGGTGGGGGGATTATTTAGAAAAAGCTCATTATATTAAGGGCATGGGGCCTATTGTGCTAGGCATTAGAAGTTCTTCCGAAAGTTTACAAAAAATTGAGCAAAGCAGTGCCCAGCTCATCTATGAAGGGGACCTAAAAACCGATTCAGGTTCTTTAGGAAAAGTTACGATTAACATCGACCTCCCCTCGCACCAATTTTCAGGTGCACTTGCTTTACAAGATAATGGGACTTTCGAAATTCAAGGAGATTTTGAGAAGCTAGAAGAAAGGATTAACGGTAATATTAAAGAATCAGAGAAGGCAATAGGACAAATCAGTCTCCTATTGTATGGTAACTCAAATCCAGAAATGGGGGGCATCTTTCGCCTAGAAGATAAAACCCTTGGCAAGGTACAAGGCATTATAGCATTAAAGAAAATGGAGTGACCTTGTAAATACGCTCAGCGACTAGAGCCTAAAAAACTGCAACAGCGTCAAGGCTGATAGCGGTTATCTTTATTAAACGATTTGCACTGAGGGCAGCGATTGACTTTTTTGTTAGCTGCGTTAAGGTAAGCAAAATGACAGTATTCGCAAACGAAAAGCTCTTCAGGATTACTTAAAATAGCTTTCTTGCGGGATAGCAGGTGTTGATAGATCCAAAATCCAAAGATCACGAGTAAGGTACTACCTAAATAGAAGATAGCCGCGTGGGTAGCTGTAACTTCAAACACTTCTGCTCCTTTTAATTAATAGACCTCTTGCATAATTTCATTTGCTTGCTAAAGCTACCCTTTTTGGCGCCTTTACCGTTAAATTTTTCAATCATATGTACTCATATACCCTCAAAATTTTCCGATAAACTCACTCAAAAATGATCAAATTTTTCAAGCAAAGCAAATTATGCAAGAGGTCTATTGAAAGTAGAGTTCAATTTCTCCTAAGGAGACAAATGCATTCTCTAAAGGAGCAAACTCCAGCTGATGAATTATCTCAGCGGCCTGCTTGTCCCAAAAACGTTTGCCAGAGGAACGGTACAGCTCCGACCAAAACACTCGCCCAGTGGCATCGTCGACCTGAACTTTAAATGCCACACTTGCCTCTTTCCCCGCTTGCCCTAAAGCCTTTAGTATCTCAGCGTTGAGGATTTTCTTAGAAGAAAGCTCGTGGCTTAAAACAATTTCCTTTTTCTTAGAACTTTCATTTTTGCTGATAAGATCATCTAAGAAAAAGCATGGGAGCGGGGTTTCAATATAATGAAAAGGGCTTTTGTTATATTTCTCTATGGCAAAAATTGTTGTCGAATCTAACGTTGCCATCCCTTCATCCATTGGTGCTGGAACCACCTCTTCTCCATTTCCACTCGGTAATTCATCGATGCTAACCTCATTTAACGCGAGGTCACTTTCTACTTTAAAGACTAAATTTTTAGGATTTATTTTAATGAGCAATCCTATCTCCTTAATTCGAAAAAGCAATACAAAACTGAGGTGAATGGCGATAGCAATGCAGAGAGCCAAGATAAAGTCTTTTGTAAAAAGCTTCGTGCGCTCTTTATAGGCAACCGCAATTTTTTTTTCTTTAGAAGTTTCGTACTTTAGCATTGCGTATCAAGTAGAATAATCCGATTTAAACACTAGCCTCAAGCGATTAGTTAGCCCTTGAAGTTCATTAAACAATCTTAGGAAAACACCATACTCAACTTGCCGATCAACACTTAAGACAATAGTGGGTGCAGATCCCGGATAATGTTTCTGAATTTTCTGCATTTCTTTTTGTACAGATTCTCTTAAAGAGCTCATTTCGACAATTGCTTTTTTTGAACCTACAAAAATTACGTTCTGCGCATCCATCACAACAAGAATTTGGGTTGTTAGTGGCTGAGCATCGGCGGGGAGAGCGGGATTATCGATATTAAGGGATTTCAAGGGCAAAATATCTGACGTGACCATAAAGAAAATTAACATGAGAAAAATAACATCAACAAGAGGTGTCAAGTCAATTAGTGACGTACTTGTCTTTAAATTTGCTCTAAATTTCATAACCTAAATCATCACGGTAAAGAAGAAGATCCACAATTTCAGAGGAAGTAGTTTGAATTTCTAAAACAAACCCCTCAATCCGGCTCACAACATAATTATAGGCAATAACTGAAGGAATTGCTACCACAAGGCCAGCAGCAGTTGTAACAAGAGCATATTCCATTGCTTCACCAATTCGATTTGCGGAAATATCTACAAGGCCACTCATGCGCATTTCAGCGAATGCTTGAATAAATCCTAAAACAGTTCCAAGCAATCCAATTAAAGGGGCAATGTGGGCTATAATCGAAAGAATTTTAGCATTCCTTTCTAGTGCTGCTATTTCTATTAAACCAGCAACTTCCATTGCAGACTCAATCTGCTCACGGCTTCTATTATGCTTAAGTAAGCCAGCTTTAAGAATAGAAGCAATTGTCCCTCCTTCATTTTCACAAATTTGTATGGCTTCTACGAAGTTTCCATCTTGAATCGCTTGGCGCAGTCGAATAATCAAACGGTTCGTATCGCGTACAGATTTTTTTAAAAACAAAAGTCTTTCAATGAAAATTGCAAAGCTAATGATCGAGCAACCTCCGATAATTAATAGGACAAGGTTCCATCCCGAGCTATAATTTGCTGCAATTACTTCAATAAAAACCATAATCTTTTTCCAATTTTTCTTGTGCTTTCTGAGCCCAATCGCCCCCCTTAGCCACAATTGTTTCTAGCTGTCTCTTTGCCAACTGAGGTTTTCCCTGCTGCTCGTAAATTTCTGCTCTCACAAACATCGCCTTCACACGCAGTGAAGAAGCAACATCACAATTAATGACTTGCGCGAGCAGCAACATCGCTTCTTCAAGTTCTCCAAGAGCTTGTAAACAACGCCCCTGATAGATAAGCAGATCGAGGAGATCTTCACTATTTAAAATATTCCCATGACCTGCTTCCCTGGCATTCCTAAAATAGATAAGGGCATCGAAAAAAGCCTTTTGCTCAAAAGCATAAAATCCCCGCTCCATAGTTAGCTTAGCAAGAAAATAACTTTTCGTTACATCTGCCTTTTGATATCGTGCCATTGCTTCTTGAAAAGCTTGTTCTGCTTGCTCAAAACGACCTAGTTGCCAATAAATTTTTACAAGATAGTAATAGCTTTCTTCCTCAAACTTTGAAAAAAGCTCATTTTTCCTAATGACTTTTGAAAAAGGATGACTTAAGCGAAACTCATCGAGTATTTTCTTATACACTTCACTTGCATACTCTAAATAAATCTGCCTTTTAGCACCTTTTGATTCTTCTGCAATAGTAAAATTGGCCAAAGCTCTTTCAAGGATAGAACGGTAACGCAATGTTAAGTAGTAGGCTAATTTCCCAGGGGGGATTAACGATGCGGTATACAATGCCTCAAAATCTGTTTCCACATTTAAAAAAGCTTCAATGGCTTGAGTGAGATTTTTTTTACTCACCCATTTCCCTTGGATTGACTTGCGATCTCTTTTTAAGTCCATCCCGATAAGATAAGAAGCATTCAAAATGAAGGGAGATTTTGGATAACGCTCTCGCGTCATTTGAAGGTGTTTTAATGCTTTGCGATCCCCTTGCAGGTACTCTGCGTACGAATAAAAATTAAAAAAGCACTCTGGGGCAATGGCACTTTCTGGATAGAGGTCAAACACGCGCTTTTTATACGCTCTAATAAGGTCTTCTCTTTTATTTGCTGCTTTTGCACAAAGGCTTGCCCCATAGTAAGCTTGAGCTGCAGACTCTGAATGAGGAAATTGATCGGGAATCGACAAGAAAATTTTTTCAGCAGCCTCATATTCCTTATTTAAAAAATACATCTTAGCTAAAAGAAGAATGCTTTTATCGACAAAGGCTCCTTTAGAGTAACTCTTTAGACCTTTTTCTAAATCAGAACATGCTTTTTCTAAATCTGTGTGCGCTTTAATTTCACATTGGGCAAAAGCTCTTAAATAATAGATTTCAAGAGGGTCTTCGAAGAGATTAAATCCTTGACTGTCAATACAAGAAGACAAGTAGCTAACAGATTCTACAATATCTTCTTCACTACTTAAAGAGAAATAAGCTGCTGCAAGGTGCTTTAAAGCCAAAACCTTTTGCAAGGATTCTTCTGAATAAAGTTCAACAGCACGCTTAAAATAGCTTACGGCTTTTCTACAATGTTTGTTTGCTAATTCATTGAATGTTTTCGATCGGGTGGCTTGTGCCTCTTCCCATTCATTCATGCCGCGCTCATACCAAGTGTCTGCAATCAATGGATTGTCTAATAACTCAGCCATAGCAGCATAACGTTTCTCCCTATCTTCGTAATTTAAAGCAGCTCTTGCTTTCATTAAAAAAGCTGTATTTCTACTTTCCTGGGTCATCATCCAAGAAACATCGTTTAAAAGTTTGTTCGCCTTTTCATAAGCCGCTGCATCGCCGAAAGATTTGCCTTTCAACAACAAAGCTTCGGCATAGGAGAGGAAAACTTTTTCCTGAGGGGCATTTTCTGAAAGTTCTGAAAAAGCATACTCTGCCTTTTCAAAATAGCTCTTACTGCTCTCTGGAATCTGTTCTGCTAGCTTGAGATAGCTCCAGCCCAGCTGATAAAGAGTTTCCATGTACCAAGAAGCGATTTTTTGATTTCTCTTTGGTAAAATTGCCTCAAAACAATCCACTGCTTTCTTGTATTGCTTCTTTCTAAAAAAAAGATCTCCTTGCAAATAGGAAAGATTTGCTAAAAATTCGGGACTGGCATGCGCATCTCGATAAGCGCAGATTTTATTCTCTGCCTCTTCATAATCCCCTTGTTCCACATCTATTTTAATTAAAAAAAGAGCAGACCGTTCTTTAATTCGAAACTCTTGTTTTAAAAGGCATTCAAGAAACAGCTTTTTAGCGCAAGAGTAGTTTTTCACATAAAAATAACTCTCTGCTAGGCTATAGGAAATATTTTCATCTTTGGATAGCAATTCCAATAAAGAAAGAGCTTCCATGTGCTGATGGAGTTGTTGATAAGCTAAGGCTAAAAGGTATTTTCCTTCTTCACTTGTTTTTTCGTTAGCAAGCAGTTGGATAACTTCTTGAAATTTTCTCGAAGCAAAATAACATTTGGCTAAAGACTCTTTATCTAAAAAACCTTCTTGTTCAGGAAATTTTTCATAAACTCTTGCCGCGTCTTCATAAAGACCCGCTTGATACAAATCTCTCGCAGAAGGCTCTGCAAAAAGCTTCAGAGAAGCGAAAAATAGGATAGAGCCAGTCAATAGTTGAAAATTTAAAAATTTGTTCATGGCTAAATTCTAATTAGATTGCCATTTTATCATATCTCCTTTTACAAAGACAATGGAAGCGATAGCCTCATCCGAAATCTCCACTACCCATTAACGGCAGGAAAAGCCAGGCTGCATTCGCCGAACAAATTTATTTTAGCGCAAATTTGAATGTTTTTTTAATTTTTAAAAGAAAAATGTTGCACAATATATCCTAAAGATCATATTCAGTAAAACGATATGAACTCTAAAAATTTAAGGAGGAGTAGTTAGCATGGCATTGAAAGATACCATAAAACAGATGAGAGAGCTATTAAACGGCATTGCACACGATCTCGAAAAAGCTGATGGGGGCAACAAAGCAGCTTCCCAGCGTGTCCGTACAGGAACAGTAAAGCTTGAAAAGATTGCAAAACATTACCGTAAAGAATCTATCAAGAGCGAAAAGACAACGAAAGGTCCTAAAAAAGCATCTTCTGCTAAAAAAGCGCCAGCAAAGAAAGCAGCTCCTGCTTCTAAAAAACCCGTAGCCACAAAAAAGCCAGCCCCCAAAAAAACAGTAAAAGCAAACCCTAAAGCTAAAATTCATAAGGCAAGACCAAGCGCCTTATCGTTTAAAAAGCCTACCGCAAAGCTCCCAAGCAGAAGAGCCTTTCGCTAAGCTAAACTGACGTTCTGCGAAATGGGAGGGATTAACCTCCCCTTTTTTTCTAAATCTCTTTTCATTAAAGTTGCTGTTCCAACTATCTCAGCAATTCTTTATACTCTATTTTTTTATTTAATCCTTTTTATCCCATGCAACAAAAAAAAGCCCAAATTGTCGATGTTACCATCACCGCACTCTCTAAGGAAGGCAACGGAACCGGATTTTATGGAGATTTGCAACAAAAAATTGAAATTCCCTTTACCTATCCCGAAGATCAGGTAACAGCTCAAATCACAAAGAAAAAAAGGCAAAGAAGAGAAGGTCGCCTACTTGAAATTCATCATCCCTCTTCAAAAAGAATCGCTCCGCGATGCATCCATTTTGGCCAGTGTGGGGGTTGCCGGTTTCAGCATATTTCTTATGAAGAACAGCTCCTGCAAAAAAATAAAAGGATTGGCGATCTTTTTCGGCCTCTCCTCCAAGATAATACTTTGCTTTTACCTATTGTTCCTTGCGATAGCCCTTGGGAATACCGCAATAAAATGGAATTCACTTTCTCTTCGGATAAACATGGAGAACAATTTTTAGGCCTGATTTTAGCCGGTACTCGCGGTCATGTCTTTAACTTAACCGAATGCCATTTAACGCATCCTTGGTTTGCTGATACCTTGAAAGCAGTCCGCAGCTGGTGGGTGGAAAGCTCATTGAAGGCTTATCATGCACCAAAAAATGAGGGATCGTTGCGTACTCTAACAATTAGAGAGGGAATGACAAGTGGAGACCGTATGGTCATGTTGACCGTGTCTGGCAATCCAGACTTTGCCCTTCATAAAAACCAGCTTCAAAGTTTTGTGGCAGCCATTAACAACTCCTCAACCGAAATTCCCATAAGTATCTTTTTGAGAATTCAGCAAGCCATCAAAGGAGAACCCACACAGTTTTATGAGATGCACCTCGGGGGACCTGAAACAATCCGCGAAGAATTGCAAATTGCAGATAAAAACCTGCACTTTAATGTTAGCCCCTCATCATTTTTTCAACCCAATACCTACCAAGCCCAAAAAATTTATCAGCTTGCCGTTGAGATGTCCGAAGTGACGAAGGAAAGCATTGTTTATGATCTTTACTGTGGAACAGGCACTTTAGGGATTTCCTTTGCCCCGCATTGTCAAAAGGTCATCGGCGTTGAGATTTCCCCAGAATCCTCTCTTGATGCTCGAACAAATGCTAAAGGTAATTTTCTGGAAAATATCGAGATTTTTACTGGCTCATGTGCGGAGGTGTTGCATAAAATGCGCGAAGAAAAGGCGCTTCCAGCACCCAATATTCTCTTATTAGATCCTCCCCGCGCTGGTTTAGAACAAAAAGCTCTCAATGAAATTTGTGCGCTTAATAGCCCTGCCATTATTTACATCTCCTGCAATCCAGAAAGTCAGGCGCGAGATGTAGCTTTCTTTCTTGAACAAGGTTATCACCTTCGCAAAATTCAACCTGTAGACCAATTTCCTCAAACAATGCACATAGAAAATATTATCCTTTTAAAAAAATAAAGCTATGCCAGATTTTTCTTTTAAAGTCCTTAAGGAGGATACAGCATCTAAAGCTCGTCTCGGAACGATCGAAACAGCTCATGGTCAAATCCAAACTCCTATTTTCATGCCTGTAGGCACAAAAGGAGCCGTAAAAACCCTAACAAACCAACAGCTACATGATATCAAGGCTCAAATTATCCTTGGCAATACTTATCATTTAATGCTGAAACCAGGTGCTGAAACACTGAAAAAAGCGGGCGGGCTGCATCGCTTTATGCAATGGGATAAGCCTATTTTAACCGATTCAGGGGGATTCCAAGTTTTTTCATTATCAGGGCTTAATAAAGTTACGAATGACGGCGTATACTTTCAATCCCATATCGATGGCTCCAAACATTTTCTTAGCCCCCAAGAAAGCATGCGCATTCAAAAATGCATTGGCTCCGATATTGTTATGGCTTTTGATGAATGCTCTCCTTTTCCCGCTTCTCGCGACCGCGTTGAAGCAGCCATGCACCGCACTCATGACTGGGCCCTAAAATGTCGTGAATACCCTCTAGATTCTCACCAAAATCTTTTTGGCATTATCCAAGGAGGCGTTTATGAGGATTTAAGAAGAGCTTCCGCAGAATATCTGAATCAATTGGATTTTGAAGGCTACGCCATCGGCGGCCTTTCCGTTGGAGAGCCTGCTGACGTGATGTACAACGTCTTAGATCAGGTAGAGCCTTTTTTGCAGAAAAACAAACCTCGCTATTTGATGGGGGTGGGGACACCACGCAATCTGATCGAAGCTGTAATGAGAGGCATTGACATGTTTGATTGTGTGATGCCTACACGTAATGCACGTAATGGCACGGCATTCACTTGGCAAGGAAAACTGGTGATCAAGGCAGGACGCTATAGTGAAGACTTTTCTCCTTTAGACCCCGAACTGGATTGTTATGCTTCACAGTTCTCTAAAGCTTATGTCCGCCACCTTTTAAATGTCGATGAAATCACAGGTCTTACCTTAGTTTCTCTTCAAAATCTTGCCTTTTATCTTGATTTCATGAAATCAATTCGGCAAGCTTTACAAGAAGATCGATTACCCGAATTGTATGCTCGAGTATGCTCCATTTATCCAAATTAATGAGGAACGATGAAAAAATTTTTACCCCTTTTTTTAGCCTATTCAATACCGCTATTTAGCCAAGAAGGAGATCTCCCTCCTCCGACGCAGGGTTTTTCCCAAATGCTCGTTCTTTTCTCCATCGCATTAATTTTTTTCTATTTTATCCTTTGGCGGCCAGAACAAAAACGCCGTAAGGCAATGGACGACCTACGCAACCAGATGAAAACAGGCGATCGCGTGATCGCGCTTGGCATAGTTGGCACGGTTTCACGCATCAATGAAAACAGTGTCGTGTTACGCATGGTCGATGGCTCAAAAATTGAAGTCCTTAAGGGAGCAATCAGCGAAGTCACACCAGCAACAGAAGAAGAAACCATTCAAGTCGACATCGAATAGAGATGGATACATTTGCTAAAAAACGCTTTGAGATGGTAGATCTAATTGAATCAAGAGGGATTCATAATCCTCTCATTTTAGAGAGCTTAAAGAAGACCCTTCGCCATTATTTTGTTCCAGAAGCGTTAGCAGATGTAGCTTATACAGACTCTCCCTTACCTATTGGGGATGGGCAAACAATTAGCCAGCCTTATATCGTCGCTCTAATGATTGCATTGTCTGGCATTACGAATGAATCCACAGTTCTAGAAATTGGAACAGGTTCAGGCTATGCAGCTGCCGTTTTAGCAAATATTGTCAAAAAGGTTTTCACGATAGAAAGAATTGAAAGCCTTGGATTACAAGCACAAAAACGATTTGAAAAACTTGGCATCTCTAATGTTGAAGTTAAAATTGGCGATGGAACTCTGGGCTGGCCTGAAAAAGGACCATTTGACGCAATCATTGTCACGGCTGCAGCTCCCATTGTGCCAGAAACTTTAAAAGCGCAACTTAAAGAAGGCGGTCAAATGATCATTCCCGTAGGAGATGTCATTTCCCAGCATCTTATTCGTGTCACAAAACAGCACAATCAACTCTCTCAAGAAACTTTAGATTCTGTACGCTTTGTTCCTCTTATCGGCAATGAAGGCTGGCAAGGCTAACTATTACTCACAAGACTTCAAAATGAATAACACAACACAGAGAAAATACCTTTATGAGTACTTCCACCCCTTCCTCCCCGCTACCCCCTACCCATAATGAATTAGGCTCTTCCAGTTCACAGACAAATAGAGAAGCTAAACGCAGATCTATTATTCCTCTTTCTATAAGGCCTTCTTCGTTTAGATTGAGCAGTAGCTCATCTAAGAGACTGTCATCAAGAACCCTGTCTTTGTTCCCTCTTTCAAAGTACAAAAAGATTGTCCGGTCCTTAGAGGAAGATTTCTCTCTAGAAAACCTTGAAAGAAACCTTTTGGAAAACGATGTCTCGTTGGAAGCTTTGGTGAAACATATTTCAAAAGATAAATCTTTAAAATTATTTTCAATGATCCTCGAAGGTTCACTTGACAAAAGAAGGGAATACTCCTCTTTTTTATTTTCCTCTTTTGATCGGGATAATCTAACACATTTCTTTAATCAGTATGGGGACATCTCTTTCCATTTGCCCGGTGGAAATTCTGTTAAGCTTCACAAAAACCTGCTAGTTTTGTTAATACCCAAACATGCTTTACTATTTACCGACGAATCTTCGAACGTAAGTCTAGAGAATGGAACACCTGAGGTATTACTCTCCTTGGTTTATGCTCTTGTTAAAAAATCTCCATTAAACCTTCATCAAGAAAATTGCCTCACTTACTTGGCTCTGTGTTCAGAACTATCACTAAAAGAAAAAGTTAGGGAATGCGAAAGATGGCTATTTAAATGGATTACAAGCCAGCAAGACTCTCGTCATACTTTAAGAAAAGTGCAATGGTTTTTTGATTTACCCATACAACCTTACTATGAAAGAATCAAAAATCAATTGATTACATTTATCTGCCTTCAGCATTTAATGAAAACGAAAAAGCTTAAAAAATGGGTTGCTTCATTGAGCTTTCTGTCTATTCATCCCCATATTCCTACTGAAGATCAAAAAAGCTTGCTTCGATTTGCTAAGAAAGCCAAAAAAATTAATCTAGATATTTTTGATTTGCAGATGCTCCCTTTTCTAAAAAAGCAATTAAGCAAAAGAGAGCTATTCAAAATCAACATCCGATTTAGTGGCACAACCCCTTTTAAACTCCGAGATAGACAATTCGAGGCATTAGAAAAATTGCCCATAAATTCCTTAGATCTTTCTAACTGCACGCGTTTATCCTCAAAATGTTTGACTTACTTTGCGAATAGTAGAATGACTCGCCTACAAGTCAATAGTCTTGAACTCGATCATGCTTTTTTTGAAATCCTGCAATCGATGCCAGAGTTAATAGAGCTCAGCTTGAATAACTGTACCTTTAAAGAAGAAGACTTCTTTTGCATGCTACCGAATACTATTAAAAAACTTTCCTTAGTCGCTTGTGACAAGGAAAATGAACTTCTTTTAAATGATCTAGATGTCATGGATTTGCCCTTTGGTTTGGAAAGCTTAAATTTAAGTAAAAATGCCATTACAGGAACATGCTTTGACTATCTCAAACTCATGTCTTTAAAAGAGTTGAGTCTTCAAGACTGTCCTATTCAATCGGACAGGTTAGAGTTATTAGGAGCTCATACTTCTCTGGAAAAGTTCAACTTGCAGGGCTGTAAAATAACAAAAGGCTCTTTAAAAAATTTGCCGCTCACATTGACGGCCCTTAATTTAAGTCATACTGACATTGATACTGATGAAATGACTTTTCTAAACCGATTAGTAAAACTTACTCATCTTGATCTTTCCTTCACTCCTATCAACAATGAGCATTTGCGCACTATTACTCAATTACCTTTAGAAGTATTAAGGTTAAACGGATGTGAGGAGATCTCGGAAGTAGGGTTAAAGACTTTGCCGACCACCTTAAAAATCCTTTTTTTGAAAGAAAGGAAAAGAGAAATTGACTTTGAACGAGTGGGGCTACGGATTGTTCATGACTATTTACCATTGCAAACACCTGAAAACCACCTAGGTACCTATTTTTAATTAAATGGCCAAATCGGCCTTAAAGCTCTGCCCTATTATGCACGAGCAAATTAAGTTGATAAAAAGTACAGAAAAGAGAAATCGTAATAGGTGAAGCGACAAGAAGAATGCTTTCTAATACTACATTTTTCAGAATCATATTAACGCCAACCTTAAAATTGCATTCGTCCGTATAGCGTGCGCCTGCAATATTAACAATCCCCTTAAAGTAGGCTTGCGCTATCTGTGTGATACTGCTTGCCGTACTTAAAATTGCCAAAGCGAGTGATACAGGGATAAAGCGTCCAAATTTAGACCTTTCACAAATCCCCCCAACTTCATCATGAAGAGTGGTAAGTTTACAATCAAAATAGTTTATCTCAATTTTTTTTAAATTCATTTCTTTTTTTTAAAAGAATTTTAATTAAACTAATTATATCAATTTTTTAAACTAAATTCTATATATTTATGAGGAACTAATTAAAAAACTTCAAACGGCTTGATATATAAATATCATCGTAACTAACAGAAAATCCCTATTCTTAATGCATTAATTCTCTTGAAATTGAAGTAGCAGGTTTTGTGAGGCCAATAGAAAAAAATGTTTTGATTTTGAAGTATTAACCTTCCTTTTAGCTTTCATTGGTTAGTGTATCAATTTCAGTTGTTTGGCCAGCAAAATGTACAAATGGTAGTGCACTAAGGCTTACGCTAACTTTCTATTTCTAAATAAACCAATTTGTATTCTTATAGGCTTTATAGGAAGCGTCACCGGGCAAGCAATGAGGAGTCCACTAGCCATGACAGCTTGGACTAACATTTCTATCGCTTTTTCAAAACTGTACTGTCTTACTAGTTTTCTGTTTCTATAGACAAGTTTTTTCGACCATGGAGCTAACATCAAGTGAGCAATTCCTTTAAAATAACCTTGAGCGATAAAGGAAACCAACTTTGCTACATATATGGCAGAGAATGCTAAACCAATAGGAAGAAAACGTTTGCACCATGATGTAGAATTATTAAACTTCGCTAATAGTTTTTTTCCTCAGTATTGAGTTTAGCTGTTTTAATTTTATTCCACTCAACAGCCATTATTAGCCTTTTTTTATTAAATTAAGATTAATTACATATTCTATAACGGATTCGATGGGTTAATTTGCTTTTATTAAATTTACTTCCCAATATAAATAGAATAAATGGAAAAAAAAACCTCAGCGATACATCTTACTGAGGCTACTGGCCTTGTTGCACAATAGCCCTCACAGCATAGAATATATGGTTGCCAACTAAGGCACAGGTTTACCCTAACCCTATGCAGCCTTTAGGCCGCTTCAAACACCCAGTCAAACCTTGGCATTCCAAGTTTATTCATCTTGTTAATTACCATACACTTGCAAATAGCTTCTGTCTTCTGAGATCCCATTGAACGAGCTTTCAATCCATCTCCAAACAGCTTCTTGACCCTAAACATTGCCGTCTCTGCCAACGACCTTTCGTGATAACCCGAACCTATCTTCCAAAGTTTTCTTCCCATCTCATCCCCACCAAGTCCGTAAATTGTGGCAATCGCATCATCCCGTTCTTTTTCCCAGCCCGACTCCTCCTTACCTTTGTATACTGCATCTTTTGGCGGCGGGACAATGCAAGTCCCTCCTTTGTCATGGACCTTCTTACGAAATCTACTGGGGTCATAAGCTCCATCACCTCTCACAGATTTCACCTTGCAAGGTAATTTTCCTAGCATCTCCTCTGCTACCTCAGCATCTCCTCTGCTACCTCAGCATCTCCTTTATCATTACGTGTCAGCTCACAGCAGATAATATCCTGGGTTTTTGCATCTATTCCAATGTGAAATTTTCTCCATGTCCTGCGTTTACTCTTCCCGTGCACCTTGACTTTCCATTCTCCTTCTCCATGGACCTTAAGTCCTGTAGAGTCGAAAATGATATGCCGAGTTTGCTTTCCCTTCGTCAATTGGCCGATTCTTTTATGCAGCGACTTAGCTCGTCTGGAAATCTGGGAATAGCTCGGTACTGGAAGGACGAGACCCATTGCTGTAAAAAGTGACTGGACAAATCCCTGTAAGCTCCTTAGCGAGCGTTTATATACTTCTCTAAGAATCAGC
>VKHO01000020.1 GCA_011125455.1 Chlamydiales bacterium STE3
AATTCAGTGAGGCAATTTAAAAAGATTTAAATTTAGTTATTTTGCATGGGTTTGCCGTAGGATGATTTATGCAACAAGGCCTTACAAATTTAACATTCTGGCACGTTAACAGCTAATCCCCCTAAAGATGTTTCTTTGTAAATGGATTTCATGTCGTGCCCAGTAGCACGCATTGTTGCAATGACCTGATCCAGAGAAACTCTGTGCAATCCATCCCCACGTAGTGCCAAAAGAGCTGCATTGATCGCTTTAATGGCCCCCATTGTATTTCTCTCTATACAAGGTATTTGAACAAGGCCCTTAATAGGATCACACGTTAAACCCAAGTTATGTTCCATTCCAATTTCAGCCGCATTTTCAATTTGATCAATCGTGCCCCCCAAAACAGCCGTTAGCCCTGCTGCTGCCATTGAACAGGCAACACCGACTTCTCCCATGCAACCCATTTCAGCAGCAGATATAGAAGCTCCTTCTTTATAAAGAATCCCAATTGCTCCAGCGTTAAGCATGAAAGTCACTAAACCCTCATCAGTTGCATTTTCAATAAACTGTTTATAATATTTCATAACCGCTGGAATGACGCCTGCTGAACCATTTGTCGGGGCTGTAACAACTCTTCCCCCTGCTGCATTTTCTTCGTTCACTGATAATGCCCATAAGCTGACCCACTCCATAACTTCAGCGGCATGTGTTTTTTGGCTTTTTTGCTGCTCTTGAAGATGTGTTAAAATGGCTTTTGCCCGGCGGCGTACATTTAATCCCCCAGGTAGAACACCTTCTTGTTCACACCCCCTGTCAATGCAGGCCTCCATGACATGCCAAATATTTAGCAATCCATCATGGATTTCTTGTTCAGATCTCCAGCTTTTTTCATTTTCCATCATAAGCTGCGTAATCGATAAGCGATTTTCTCGGCAAAGTTTTAAAAGCTCTTCCGCATTTTTAAAAGGATAGGGTAACTTGTGCCCTTCATCGCCTAGAGTTTTGTCTTTACTCGCGGTATCATGATCAATAATAAATCCCCCGCCAACAGAATAGTAGACTTGTGAAAGGAGCTCTTTCCCATTTGGATTATAGATAGTAAAACGCATACCATTTGGGTGATAAGGAAGCTGTTTGTCAAAGTGAAAAAGAAGATCTGTTGTCTCATTAAAAAGAACTAATTTTTTTCCTAAAAGAGCAATGTGTTTTTCTTGCTGGATTTTATAAATTTTTATAGCAACGGAGTTGGGGTCAATACTTTCGGGGGTTTCCCCTGAAAGGCCTAGCATCACAGCAATATCGGTAGCGTGTCCTTTACCTGTTAAGGCGAGTGATCCGTAAAGATCAATACGCATCCTGGCAATTTCTTGAGTGAGTTCTGCTTTTTCTACCAATTGCATAAAGAGTTTAGCAGCACGCATTGGCCCAACAGTATGCGAACTGGAGGGCCCCATCCCTATGGAAAATAAATCAAAAGTACTAATTGCCATATCTCTTCACTCCGAAAAAATTACCTTACTATTATTACAATTAAAGTCTGACCCGTATGTTGTGAAGAAATGTACTTCCTAGGCTCTTACTTTAAATTTTGCTTTAACGACTAGGATTATGTGAAAATTTTCTGCGTTGGTTTAATATAAGCTACTAGGAAAGAAAGGCTTATAATAAAATGAACTTAAAAAATTTTTTCATTTTTTTTGACTAATCATTTTCCTGGTAGATGATTCTCTTATTTTAGTGATTTAGCGACAATATTTTTCGAATAAAAATGAGGAATAAGCTGCAAGTAAGGCAAAGTTTTTGAAAAAATTGGAGCTTGATAGATTGACCTTTCTAAATTTACAAATTGGCTAATTTTACACAAAATTCCACTTGTTCTTTACATAAACCCTACCAAAATGGTAGGTTTTGTGTATGAGCAAAGAAGATAAAATTTTTGAAATAGCTGATCGCCAACAGGGATATTTTACTGCTGGACAAGCAAAGGAATGTGGATATTATGACTCTCACTTTCAACGCTATCTTTTTGATGGGGAGTGGATAAAAATAGGTAGAGGCTTATATCGTTTAGCTCGTTATCCCTTGTCCGATCGACCAGATTTAATAGAATGGAGTTTGTGGAGTCGTAATAAAAAGGGAGAGATTCAAGGTGTGTGGTCTCATGAGACTGCTCTGGATCTTTACGAACTTTGCGATATTATGCCTGTAAAACTTCATTTGACGGTTCCTCATAATTTTCGAAAGTCTATTTCTATTCCCTCCGTATTGAAATTATACCACACTGGTTTAGAAGAAAAAGATTGGACCGAACAGCAGGGATATAGGGTAACTACACCTATAAAAACTCTTCTAGATCTCACTGAAACAAGACAAATTTCAAATGATTTGCTTAAACAAGCTATCGTTGAAGGTCGAAAAAAAGGAATCCTTCCAAAACATCTCATAGAATCCTTGCCACACAACAAAGCTGGAGACTTTCTAAAAAAGCTATACCATGAAAACTAATACCTTTAAGAATTCACAAGATTTTAGAAAAAGCTTGGAAGTACGTTTACAAAAGGCCGCTAAAGAAAAAGGGATCGACCTGCAAAGGGTTAGAAGACAAGTTGCATTTGATCGTCTTTTAGCTCGCTTCTTTACTCAGCCAGAAACCCCATTTTTTTTGAAAGGTGGCTATGGCATAGAGTTAAGGCTTTCAACTGCTCGTGCAACGAAAGATATCGATCTTACCTATCTCCAACGAGTTAAAAACCAAGATGATTCGTTGTCTGCTCTCATTTTAAATGATTTACAACAATTGGCCTCAATAGACCTTGATGATTATTTTTCATATGCTTTGGGAGAGGCTCAACTCGATTTAGACAACGCTCCTTATGGCGGGGCTCGTTATCCTGTTTCATCTTTTATCGATGGTAAACTGTTTGTTCGGTTTCATCTCGATGTGGGTGGTGATGTTTTGACTTCAAGTACTGAAACATTACTAACTCCTGATTGGCTAAACTTTTGTGGCATTTCAGCTCCAAATGTAAAGATAATATCGATTGAACAGCAATTCGCAGAAAAAATACACGCTTACTCATTGCCTCGAGGAGATAGGCTCAACTCAAGAGTGAAAGACCTTATTGATATTTTGCTTTTGATGAGGATGCGATCCTTAGATTTGGAAAAGCTAAGCGTTAATCTTCAAAAAATTTTCAAAATAAGAAATACGCATGCTTTACCCCTTCAATTGCCTGTACCTCCGCTTGAATGGACTGAGCCTTTTTCCGCTTTAGCTGAGGAGTGTGGACTTGAAAAGAATCTACTTTTGGCATTTAAGGAAATAGCATCTTTTTATTCTAGACCCTTTAATTGACCTAAACCCATTAGCTTTTTTACGAAACGAAGTCAAATCCAAACTCATCTTTTAAATTAGATTGCTCATTTGCTTGTCGTGCAGCTTGTATATCTCTAAATTCCTTGAGAGAGCGGTAAAAATGTCGTTCGATCGTTATTTCGTGCAGATCAATATTTAGTTTCATTAAAACAATTACTGCAAACTATAAATCGATAGAAATCAAAGCATTTCCCTCAAAATTTTTATGAGGCAATCCAAGAGGGAAAATTTGAAATTCTGAGTATCGCAGAATCTCTTACAGAGCTTCTCTTTCCTTATGATGGTAGCTCATCTAAAAAAATAAAGGAAAAAATCTATGAGTGGGTTTACAATTCTTAAACTTCGTTAACTATATAAATGAGCTAGGTAACATGTAGCGGCTATACAGTTTTCTGTTCCATTAATCCTCAATCCTCCAAATTCTTAAATACCTTTTTTAACAACTCCTGAAATTTGCTTGTTAAAATACAATATTAGTCGAGGATAATTGAAATTTATCCTTGGATGAGCAGAGACTCCCCAATCCTGGCTTTGGCTGCTGTCGTATTGTTTTGGATGCCAGAACAAATATTTGAATCTCCATATCTTTTTTTGTAGAGAGTTCTTCTGTTTCTTATCGTGGGAGATCCCGCAATCAAGCTAATTAAAAGCGATTTTTTTGTTTTAAATCTCTACTGGTCGGCCGGTCAATTTTTGAAACTCTAAAAGAGAAATGTGATAATTTTCCAAAACTTCTAAATATTTTTCTTGGTTTTGCAAATAGGAAAGTTTTTCTTTATAAATTTCACAGGAATCCATTTTGCCATCCTTTTGGCAATCAATCATCTCTTGATAGCTCTCTTCAGCTTTTTGTAAGATACAATTTTGATAATAGAGGATCTCTTCATAGGCCTGTTCAATTGCCAAATGCTTTTTCTTCAACTCTAGGTAGAGTTTTTTTAAAAATTCTAATCGACTGATTTCCTGCTTTTCGGCTTCTAAATAGGCTCTCGAAATTGTCGCATCGTGGTTATTAAATACTGGAAGCTCGACAGATATTCCAAAAAATAATCCAGAGGGCTGTGTTTTATTTTCGTGAAAGAAACCCGCATTGACAGAGATATCCGGAATTTTCTTCGATTCTGCTAAAACAATTTGCTGCTGTGCCATCTCAACTTGCCAATCTTTTACTTTAATCAAAAAATTTTCTTGATCGCTAACAAAAAGTTCAGGAAATCCTACTTGATAAATAGAGTCGTCACAGACATCGAAATCCGTTTCCTTCATACCAAGCATAAATGCCAGCTCCAGTTTTGCATTCTCATAATTGCTAAGCTTTCTTTTGTAAGCTAGATGATAAAGATGGCAGTTGCCAGATTGCTTACTTTTTTCCGATTGCGAGATCTTCCCACTTTCAGCTTTTTCTGAGAGACATTCGAGGATTTTCTCCTGTAAATTTTTATTTTCTAAGGCGATTTCCACATAACGTTTTGCCACTGCAGCATGGGTGAATGCCTCTTTGATGGAATAACCCATTTCAATCTTTGATTGAAGATAGTTCGCTTCTGCAAAGCCCTGCATAGCAGAAGCTACTTCTCGGCGTGCTCTTCTTTTCCTGCCATTTTCGACGAGCTGTGCGACTCCATAAGAAACTGAAGGGGTATTTTGATGATGAGACATGAAACTTGCTGTTTCCCCATTAATCGAAAATTGAGGATTAGGAAGAAGATAAGCTTGATAGGCATTAGTGTCCGCTAAGCTAACATCTATAGCCGCCTTCTGGAGCTCAAAAGAATGTCTTAATCCTCTTTCCAGCGCATCTTTTAATGTAATGACTTCATGGCTAAAAAGCGGCGATAGGCTCAACGCAATAGCTGTTCCCAAAGAAAAAATGATTTTGTGCATGATCTTAAATATCGTTTAAAGTATTCAATTACCATCTTTTCAGATAAATAGGAAGCCAAAATTTTTTTACCAGAATGAGCTTTTTTTATTGAAAAGGGAGCAATGCTCCCTTATGAAATTCCTCTTAAGGTTGGTATGGATTACAAGAGAGGATGCCCAATACGAAAAGGCACAGAAATCATCTAAGCATCATCCCTCTTAAGATGGAGCATTAGTATTTTTTTCAAATGGCTGAGGAACAGGGACGTCTGTAGGTGTGCCCGGTATCGTATCTGAAGGGAGTTTTCTGCGCTCAGGATGGTCATCCATGTTACAACCACTAAATGCAATGATACTCAGCACACAGGATAGGCTTAAAAATAGTTTTTTCATAGTTATGCTCCTTTATATTTAGCATTATTTGCATCTTATAAAATCACCTAAAATTTAACGACAACTTTTTTTTTGATGGCTATTTAGTAAGATTTTGAAATTCTGCTTCATGCATAATTTTGATACTTAGACTTTGAGCTTTCTCTAATTTAGATCCAGGGGCCTCTCCTGCAAGTAAGTAATCTGTTTTGCTACTTACAGCGCTTGCTACTTTGCCTCCCCTTTCTTTAATCAAGGCTGCGGCTTGTTGCCTACTAAAGTGCTCTAAGGTACCAGTAATAACAAAGGTTTTACCTTCAAATGCATGATTTTTAAAGCTAACGATTTCTTGATTTTTAGGGTTCACACCTAATTTTAAAAGCCGATCAATCTCTTCTATGTTGTCTGGCTCTTTAAAAAATTCTACGATGGATTGGGCAACTTTTTCTCCTATGCCTTCTATTTGGATGAGCTCCTCTTGAGACATTTTTTGCAAGTTTTCGATGCATCCAGCACGCTTCGCTAATAGCTCAGCTGTTTGCGTGCCAATATGTTTGATGCCAAGGGCCATAATAAAACGGGATAACGAAACTTCTTTAGACGAGTGGATGCTAGCAAGCAAGTTATCAATCGATTTAGCTTTAAAGCCATCAAGCTCTGCTAACTCTTTTTTAGTTAGGCAGTAAATATCAGAAGGCTTTTGTACAAAACCTTTTAAAAACAATTGTTCGGCTACTTTGCCACCTAAGTGTTCGATATCCATGGCCTCCTTACCTGTAAAGTAAATGAGTCTGCGTAAGCACTGCTCAAGGCAATGTTCTATGTTTGGACAACGCATAGCCACCTCGCCAGCTACGTTCGTGACAGGAGAACCACAGCTTGGGCAATTGAAAGGCATTTGCCAAGGATGGGTATTGTTGGGGCGCAATTCGAAGTTAACGCCAACAACTTTAGGAATGACATCACCTCCTTTTTCAATTGTCACATAATCTCCAACACGAATATCTTTACGTATTACCTCATCGCGATTATGTAATGTAGCGCGAGAAATGGTGCTTCCAGCAAGCAAGACAGGCTCTAATTCGGCAACAGGAGTTAAAACCCCTGTTCGCCCAACTTGGATTGTGATATTAGTAACCTTCGTTGACGCTTGCTCTGCTGCAAATTTGTAGGCAACCGCCCATCTAGGATTCTTACCAGCAACACCGGCTTTTGATTGATCCTTTAGAGAATCCAGCTTGATCACAATACCGTCAATGTCATAAGAAAGGTGTGGCCGTAATTGTTCTATCTTTTCTGCAAATGAGAAAATTCCGTCAACAGATTCGCTGTAAGCTGTATGCTCCACAGGTGGCAAGCCAAGTGATCGAAAAAAATCAAAGGTTTGGCTTTGCCTTTGAATTTTTTGAGAAGAATCTTCTGCTATGCCATAAAACACACAAGATAGCTTCCTTTTAGCTACCTCTTTAGGGTCTAAAAGTTTTAGGGAGCCTGCTGCCGCATTGCGCGGATTTGCCCAAAGTGGGTCGTTAAGCAATCTTTTCTCTTCGTTAAGGCGCACAAATTCGCTATGAGGCATAAACACTTCTCCCCTAACTTCTAAAATATCAGGGATAGCATCTCCAATTAGCTGTAAGGGAACTGACGTGATCGTTCGGAAATTGGAGGTAATGTCCTCCCCTTTTTTGCCATCTCCTCGAGTAGCAGCTTGTGTAAGAAGGCCGTTTTCGTAACGTGCTGTAATGGCTATCCCGTCCATTTTTAACTCTAAGGAAAAAGCCACATTGTCTTTATCCAAAAGCTTTTTTACGCGCTTGATATAGTTCAACACTTCGTCTTTATTATAAGTATTAGCAAGAGAAAGCATCGGAATGCGATGGGCAAGCGTTTTAAAACCCTTGCTTAGCATTTCCCCTACTCTTTGTGTAGGTGAAGCTTGTGTCACCCACTCAGGATGCTCTTCTTCCAACGCTTCTAGCTTTTTTAAGAGAAGGTCATATTCTTTATCTGAAATAGTTGGTTGATGTTCGACGTAATAAAGCTTATTGTGCTTCCAGATTTCCTGGCACAAATGAACGTAATCGCGATGTGTTACCAAAAATTAACCTCAAAAATCATTGTAGCTAATGGGGCTAGTTGAACAGTCAGCCCATTAGCTATGCCATTGCCGTCTTTAGTGATTTCTATGGAAGGATTGAGTTTTCCCGTCCCCCCATACTGTTCCGCATCAGAGTTAAAGCGTTCTTTAATATCTTTTACATTTCTCAGCCCAACATAATAACGAGAGTGGTAATTTGGAGTAAAGTTGTGGATACATAAAAGTGTTTGGCTATGTCCCATCCTAAGATAGGAAATAACACTATTATCTGTATCTGAAGCATCGACCCATGAAAAACCGCTTGGATCAAAATCTTTTTCCCAAAGGGCAGGATTATTTAAGTAAAAGAGGTTTAAATCGGCCACCATCTGCTGCAAACCATGGTGAGTAGGATATGAAAGTAGGAACCACTCTATCTCTCCTTTGCACCACCATTCATTCCACTGTCCAATTTCTGCTCCCATAAAAAGAAGCTTTTTCCCTGGCTGACAGATTTGATAGCCAAGTAAGGTACGCATATTGGCAAATTTTTGCCAAATATCTCCCGGCATCTTGGCAATCAAGCTACGTTTGCCATGAACGACCTCATCATGGGAAAGGGCTAAAAGAAACTTTTCTGAAAAGGCATACAGAAGGCCAAAAGTCAGGTCGTTATGATGGTATTTTCTAAACAACATATTTTTGGAAACATAGCGCAGGGTGTCATTCATCCACCCCATATTCCATTTCATGTCAAATCCCAGTCCCCCTTCACTCACGGGATGAGTTACACCAGCAAAAGAAGTCGATTCCTCTGCGATCATTAGCACCTTAGGATAAAACTCGTGCACTTTAGAATTGAGGTGTTTAAAGAACTCAATTGCCTCTAAATTATCTCTCCCACCATAGATATTTGGAATCCAATCCCCATCTTCTCTTCCATAATCTCGATAGAGCATTGACGCCACAGCATCAACACGAAGGCCGTCAATATGCATTTTGTCAAACCAATAAAGAGCATTAGCGAGTAAAAAATTGGAAACTTCGTGACGTCCGAAATTAAAAATATGGGTATGCCAATGGGGATGATAGCCTTGCCGAGGATCTTCGTGTTCAAAAAGCGCAGTGCCATCAAAGTAAGCCAAGGAGAAGTCATCTCTAGGGAAATGGCCTGGAACCCAATCCAAAATAACCCCTAAATCGCGTTCATGCAGATAATTGACAAACCACTGGAAATCCTGAGGTGTTCCATAACGGCTAGTTACAGCATAGAAATTGGAAACTTGGTAACCCCATGATTCATCCAAAGGATGCTCTTGGATAGGCATTAATTCAACATGGGTATAACCCATCTGTTTTAAATAAGGAACGAGCTGCTTAGCTAACTCGCGATAATTTAAAGTATTGCCATTGTCTTTGCGCCATGAACCAGCATGAATTTCATAAACGTTAATGGGCTGTTGTGTGAAGTCGGCTTGTAATCTTTTGGCCATCCATGCTTGATCCCCCCACGTAAAGTCATCGACATTGGCGACAATAGAGGCTGTTAAAGGACGGTGTTCATTTTGAAAAGAAAAAGGATCATTTTTAACCTTTACATTTCCATCCTGAGTTGTAATGGCAAATTTGTATTTTTCTCCAATTTGCAATCCTGGAACAAAAAGTTCCCAAACACCAGAGCTGCCCATACTTCGCATGGGATTAACGCAGGGATCGAAATGGTTGAAGTCGGCGATGAGGGCAACAGACTTTGCAGCAGGAGCCCAAACTGCGAAACGCACACCCTGGATACCCTGATGAGTTGTCCATTTTGCACCAAGCATATTATAAAGCTGGTAGTGCACCCCTTTTCCAAAAAGGTAAAGGTCCATCTCTCCAATAAAAGGTAGAAAGCTATAGGGATCATGAGCCAAAAGACCGTTTTGATGGTAAATGCGGTAGTCCTCATATGTTGTATCGTTGGGAACCTCCAGTTCAAAAAATCCCTCTTCACTCACCCGTAGTGCTTCTACAATTTGCTGTTTAAACTCTAAGTACAAGTGGGTAGCATTAGGCCTATAGATGCGAATGACCTGATTAGATCCTTCTCGATTGGAATGCAACCCTAAATAGGCATGGGGATCATGAAGAATAGAAGACATAAGTGTGTTTTGATGATGTAAAGGTTAGTAAGAGGGGCTATCTGTTAATCAATGGGCAAATTGATCAAAAAAATAGTGTCTACCTTTCTCGCAATTGAGGAGGCTCTTGGAATTCACAATAACGCCTTTATCATTATCATTCAAACGAAGACGTGCTGTACGAATATTTTTTGGAAATTCAACTGACAAAGAACTAGAATTTAGAGCTTTAAAGACCATTCTTCTTGGAGCTCTTTTACTCCACTCAAAATCTATTGAGCCTAGAGATGAAGCAAAGCCTCGCACTTTGCCACATATTATTTCTTTTGGCAGTGAGGGAAGAATTTTAATCTTATTGTCATGAACTGCCAAAAATAAGGAGCGAATCAATTGACTTCCTTCTGTTAAGATAGAGAGGAGATTGCTCTGATCGACAGGAGGCAAATCAAAGCCTTGAAACTCCTCGTCTTTAGATCTTGGTACAAGTAGACTTGTAAAGCCAGCAAGAAAAAGATTTTGCAGCATGGCATAAATTTTATCCTTTTGAGCACTTTCTACAGCGGATTTTAACCGATCTAGTAGGGAATGTTCTTTTTGGTATTCACTTAACGGAGACAGTTGTCCAAGGCGGTGCCAAACAGGTAAAATCTCCCTCATATCCAGGCGTCTTTTGACAAGCTCCCAATCTAATGTTTTATGAATGCCTAGATGAATCCGTTCCAAACCTGATGGCTCATGTTCACTAGTAGATGTTTGCTGTAAATACCGAGAAGGAAAAGAGAGCAAAGGTTCTTTACTAGGAGATCTTAGAATTCTAATAAAAAGTTGCTGTTGGCGATTAGCTCGTATTATATAACGTAACAAACCAAGCTCTGTCGCCCCTGAAACAGCAATCTCTCCTTTTTCTAAGTCCTGAATTACTGTAAAATTAGTTACAGGTCCTTTAATATTTAGAGGAATTTCTTCATAGAGCGTAGGGTCTTTTAGGCAAGCAATACGGATAAGCGTAGGGAAAACGGTTAGGTACTTAGTGGAAAAAGGAACTAGACATTTAGTTCCAGGAAGATGGTAGAAGGGGTGTAATTTTGAACGCAGAACAATCTTCATGAAAGAATAGAACCAATAAACCCTTCGGGTGTGTTTTCAACAAGTTTTACTTTCACTAACTGATTAGATTGTTTAAAGTGAGGTATCCAAACAGGGAGAAAATTCTCCGTGTGTCCGAAGATGCCATCTGATCGATGGGCATCAAAGCTCTCCGTAAGAACGGTCATTTCTTCTTGAAGAAAGTGTTGTCTTAAATGATAAGCTTGCTTTTCGGCTAACCTCAATAAGTGCGCTTTGCGGCTATTGATTGTCTCTCGATCCACTTTATTGGGCATTAAATTAGAACGCGTCCTTGGGCGATCACTGTAGGGAAACATATGGACTTTGGCAAATTGCACCTCTTCCATAACAGCGAGAGTTTCTTGAAAATCTTGTTCTGTTTCTCCCGGGAAACCGATGATAATATCTGTTGTAAAGGTAAAGCTCGGAGCTGCTTTAGTGAGGCGCTCTACTGTCTCCAAAAAAATCTGGCGCGTGTACTTTCTGTTCATTCTTTTTAAAATCACATTCGAACCTGACTGCAACACAATGTGCATCGAAGGGCAAGTCTTTCGCCCATTTAAGATAGCATCTTGCAAATCCTCATCGACCTCATCTGGATCAATCGAAGAAACCCGCAACCTTTCTAGGCCAGGTAATGCATCGCAAGCCCGAATTAAATCAGCAAGTGTGTCTTTTTGATTACTATCTTTAGCCCCATCAAAATCCCCGATGTTAATACCAGTTAACACAATTTCTTTAAACCCATTAGCGATTAAATCTGAACATTCACGAACGACTTCTTCTATGGTTCTTGAACGTGAGCGTCCTCTCACATAAGGAATCACACAATAGGTACAAAAAGAGTTGCAGCCATCCTGTACCTTCACAAAAGCGCGCGTATTAGATGCAAAATGTTTAATCGCAAATTCAGGAACTTCTAGGTCTGGAAATAAGTCAGACACTAGATCTTCTTTTTTAAGGTTAGGAACAACTTTCAGAACGCCAGGTAATTTAGTGACTGTTTCTCGGTTATTTTCTACGTAACAACCTGTAACGACAATTTTGGCTTTAGGATTTTCGCGGTGCAATTTATTAATGGCTTGACGGCTATGCGCATCTGCCGACTGTGTCACCGTACAAGTGTTAACAATACAGAGTTCAGCCTCTTCCCCTTCTTGAACAGGTGAATAGCCAAGAGCTTCTAATTGATTGGTATAGCCATGTCCTTCATATTGGTTTGTCCGGCATCCCAAAGTAACAATTTTAAATTTTTTAGAACTTTGTTCCATAACATACAACATCAGCTTTAAAAGTAGAAAAAAGCATTATAGGACTTTAGTCAAATGAATGAAAGAACTAAGGCTTTGAAAATGAAATTCCTGAAGATAAAAAGGCTGCTTAAAACAATGCATTGTTCATTAGCTTCTAAAAGCCCACGCCATTGTTTAAGCCGCCTTGTAAGACTTTCTTAATCTAAGCTACCTGGGTCAAGCGAAGAGGTCTCTTCCTCGTCCGTAGAAGTTTCCTGAGAGCTGTTTTTAGCATTTTTAATTAAGTCAATTATCTCGTCAATAGCACGATAGAGAGCATTCTGGTGGATCTTGTGATTAACATCTTCAACACGAATAGTACTTTGGTGTACAAAGTAGAAGCGCAACAATCTTTTTATGGCAAAAAGAATAGGAAAAGTCATAATCACTAGGATGGGTCGAATCAAGTAATTAGCAACACCATCTAAGAAAGCGTTTATCCAACGTTTTAGTCTAGAGGAATGTAATTTATCAAGTCCCTTATCAAGGTATTTGCGGAAGCCAGCCCAAATGCTTCTAATTGTTCCAAGGAAAATGTACTGCATTTGATTTTCCATGGTATGAGCAATATCCCTTACAACTTGTTTTTCGGCCCTTTTTTGCGCTTCTATTTCATCTTTTTCATGAGTGTACTTCTCCCACTCGGTCATAGGGAAGAGGTGAGTAAATTTTGGCGTTAAAGTTTCCTGCCCTTTCTGATCTTCATAAATGTAGTTGCCCAATACAGGATCCCATCTCCCGGGATGCAAAGAAGGAGCAAGACTCACTAAAAGATCATCGATAATTTTTATGAGAGTTTTTTCTTTTATCATAGCGCGTAGAGGCTGCCCTACAGCTTGCCCCACTAAGGATTTTACTTTGGCATTTTTTAATGCTAATCTTGTAAGAGCAGAAGGCTGCATTTGAACAAGAGCTTGAATCAGATCTGCCGAAGTTTTTTCAAGCTTTTTTTGGTCATCGTCATTTTCTATGACCAGTTGGCCATCGGAAATAGTGACATCTACGTTATCTCTTCCGCTGTTGATTTGTTCAAATAGGCTAATGAGCATTAAATTTAAATTGTGTGGATTTTGAATAGTTTCAAATAGCTCAAGAAGAAGTAGAGGAACAAGTTCATTCTGAAATAGCTCCCACAAAGGTTCTTTCAAAAAATGGGGGATAGGAAGATTCGTCTCTTTGCCCACACCAATAATTTCAAACAAATCTTCCGAAAATTTTTCGAAAAACTTTGCTCTTTCCTCCAAATTTTTATCTGCTAAAGCTGGATGCAAATGTTTCTTCTCTGCAAACTTTTGCATCATGTCTTCATGGGGAACATTTCCGGCTCGGTATTTTTTTAAATCTTTTTTTACTTCTGCAATCCAGGAAAAGTGATCTTTTAACTCTTCCAAAAGAGATAGAGCTCCTTTTAGAAGAAGTTTTTTATCTTGATTTTCAAGAGACTCTAAACCTTCTGCCAAATCAGCAAAGCAGCGCAGCATCCCAGCTTCAGCAAAATTTTCAACAAATTTAAGCAATGCCTGCATCGAAGGTGTTTGGTTTGTGGAAAGACTTTTTAATGAATAGGAAATCATCTTGCGTAAGGGCTTTAGCTCACTCTTCACTTTTTTCTTATCCAGGCTCTCGCTCTTGGGCGAGATAAAAAGGACGGCAAGCTGCTTTGTGAGCGTTTTTGCAAAGCCTTCATGAAACTCTTGAAGAGCATAGGGAACAGATTGGCTGGTTATTGCGCCCACAATACGGCAAGTTTCACTAGCATGCTTATTGCCGAAAACAGTATCTAGCCGCTCTTTATTTTCCTCTTTAGCTTCAATCCATGGGGTGAACGCTGTGATTAAAGGCAAAATCAGTTTATGAGCATTATTGCGGATTATGCCCTCGATAAAAGGTTGTATTTCCACTGGAACAGGAAGATGAGCGCTAAGGTTTTTGTCATCTTCAAAGAAAATTCCAATCAACTTGTCCACAAGAGGTTTGAAAAGAGTCTGAAGCTCATGATCTTTTTTTGCTTCATCCTCTATGTAGGAAGACGAAGACGCATCAGAAATTTCTTTAATTTTTGCAACAATAACTGGTGCCTTTTCGGCAAATTCATCTAGTAAAATCTGAAAAGCTTGAGGAAAAAGATCATTAAGCGGTGTCTGACCGCCGTTACTCGCTTTTTCTAGAAAATGAACGATGCTTTTAAATAACGTGAGGTGTAAACCCGTTTGCAATTTAGGCGCTATCATTGTCAAAAGTTCGTCGGAAATGGCTTTTAGCACCGAATCATCTATATCAGTGAGGTCTAGTTGCGTTTTTAGATAATTAACTAGTTCCCCTGCATCACGCAAAATTTCGGGTTGATCTTTGCAAATCTGAATCGACTCTTCAACAATCACCTTCAACTTTTCAAGAGAGAGATTATTAACATTTAATAGAGAGGCTCCGTTAACATTCACTTTTTTTTCCAAGATAGCAATCATCTCTCCGATCGCTAAAGGGGGCTCATTGTAGTTGACTATTTGACTTAACCCAGAAGCGACTTTGGTCAATATATCAGGAGAGTTTTGCAATTTAGGGGCTGGTATGGCTAGAAGCTCTTTAGAAATGGCTTTTAACATCAGGCCTGGAAGTTCTACTGGAAGTTCTAATTGTTCCTCAAGAAAAAAATTACTTAGTTCTTGCGCATCTAGTATGTCCTTCGGCTTATCTCTACAAAACTTGATCAACTTCTCAACAATCCTCTCTAACATCTCCAGAAATAAAGTGTCCGAAGCGAATTCTTTTTGAAGAAGATCAACGATCTCTGCTCTACTAAGATCAAAAATCTCTGCTCTTAGTAGAGGAGGTGCGCTTGAGGTCTCCTGATTTCCGAAAGTGGCTTCCAATTGTTTTAAAATCACATCGGGATTAGAGAATTCTTTAACTATAAATTGTCGACCTAAATTAGTGATGTTGAAGCAGAAATTATCTATCTGGCGAACAAGCTCTTCTTGTCCTCCAAGAACATTCTTTAAGCGCTCTCTGTAGTCTTGTTTGGAGCTTTGCAGCGAAAAGCTCTCATAAAACTTTTTCAAGACTGAAGAAAAATGTTTTGTTAATCGCTCTTTTCTTCTCTCAAAGAAGGATTTGACAAACTTATTTTTAGGTAAGAAGGCGAGCATAAGCTGTTTCGCAAGAGGTTGAAATTGCTCGACAGATAAATCCTTGGCAGGCAAATTGTCGATCGAATCCAGATCATTAAAGTTTTTAACAAACATTTTCCATAATTGAATCGATGTTTTAAAAATAAATTGATCAACAGGGACCTGCTCCCCATTCTGAATTTCTTTTACAAAAACTTCTTGAGCGAGGTTGCTTACCAGTGCAAGCATCAAAGCATTTCCAATATGCTCAAGGTCTTTTGAGTTATTTTTGAGCAAGGAGTAAGCGTCAAAGGGCAGAGTTGTTAAAAATTCCTGAAATTTTTCTGAAGCAAGAAGGTTTTGTACTAATTTTGGAGAAACGACTTTGACTAGCCGCTGGATATCTTCCTCTCCGGTTAGCTTTTTGAGAATTTCTTCTTGTTTACTTCTTATTTTTTCAGCATTGCAGCCTATAATATAAAATCCTAGCTTTTCAACGATGGGGATCATTGTATCGAAGTCTACATTTGAATTCTCTGCAGAATCTTCAACCTCATCTGAACTCTCTGCAGAATCTTCAACTTCATCAGATTTAAGTTCTTCTTTTTTATCAAACCATTCTAAAAAAGGCTTGTAGACTTCTAGTAGTCCCCCTGCAATCTTCTTCGGTAGATTTTGTAAAAAGTAATTTTGTGCTTGCTTTAGCACATGAGGTAAACTTCCTTTACTGTCTGCTGGAAAAATCTTCCTAAGCAATTCTTCTGAAGTTTTTTCGAAAAGTTCTGGGGTTAAAGGGGCGCCATGTTTAACCTGTTCGTCTACCTCATTAAAACCCTTTGCTAAAACTTGAAAAAGGGATTCTGCTATTTGCTGGGTTAGCTCCTCAAGAGAAACTTTTTTAAGAAAAGTATTTCCGGAATAAAATTTTGCAGCCTTCTTGGGAAACTGAGCTGCTGCCAAGTTAGCAACAATATAGATGAGCAATTTTTCAGAAATGTTATCAGCTACCCCTTCTTCAGATTTCATAAAGTCAGGCAATTGGAATTTTATAAGCGAAGAAAGCTGGGGGGCAATCTTCTTTATTAGTGAAGCAACATCCTCTCCAGTAAGGCTTTTTAAAAATTGCGCGTCTTTCTCAGTGCAGCTTAGGATACCGTCCGCTCTTCGAGCAACAAAGGATCCAACAGTTTTTGTCCATCCATTAAATATACCTACACTGACATTCGTTACAGAGTCATCCTTTTTCTGTGTCTTTTTTTTGCTAGATTGCTGAGATGAAGAGGAAGATAACGGGCGACAAGGATCAGGCTTAATGGATGTCATTGATGTTCTTACTATTTTATTTTTAAACTAATAATAACATCCTTATTGTTTAGTGAGAAATAATTTTATGTTAAGATTTGTTAAATTAAAAAAATATTATGTTGCAAGGACATCTCTTTTGCGTAAAAGCGCTAATAGAGACTCACATATTGTAAAAAAAAGATTTTCGTTAAGCTTGCTCTCAATATCTCTTGATCTTAACTTTGCTTGCCAGTCGAAATAATATTTTAGAAGAGCCCATGTTAACTTGATCAGAGGAAAAGCCACAATTTTAACAGTCGGATAAATAAAAAAGGAAAAAAGGGTATGAAAGCAACTATCTAAGTGTTGTTTAATTTCCACTCCAAAGTCACCAAAATTTTCCTTAATCTCACGATCTAAAATAGATTGAAAGTGGTTCCACATGCTCGAAAAAAGTGCACTCAGCGTGATCTTACTTTGCTTGGAAAGCATACCGGAAAGCTCTTTCACAATTTCCGAAGATACCCTTACTTGTTCGACCTGTTCTCGTTTTTTCTGCAGATCTTCCTCAGTTTTCGTATGCGGAAAAGAAAAATCGTATCCTTTTTTCATTTCTCCATTTGCCCGTTTTCTAAGTGGAATAAAATGATCTTTCACATCTTTTTTTCTTTTTACAGGTAAGGAGAGCTTCTTGTCAGACCAAATTCCCGGATGCAAGCTTGGAAGAGAGTTTTCTATTAGAAGATCGACCAACTCTAGAGTTGAAAATTCCTCAATCGTTCCTCTAATTGAGTTTGCCACAGCTTTTCCAATCAAATTCTTTAAGCTATCGTCACTTAAAAATTTCTTTACCAGAAGAGAAGGCTGTAAATTTACTAGAGCATTCATCAAATCTCCGGAGATCTCGGCCAGCTCACGCTGGAGATGGTCATCCGGAACTTCATTCACATTGTTTTGGCTGCGTGGGCCTTGTAAGCGATCAAGAGATTGGTTAAGGGAAATAAGTGAATTGAGAACAACCTTTGAAACTGTAAGAGGATCTTTAATTTTGTCAAAGATCACTTGACAAAGTTTAGGCAATAAATGTTCTTCTAGCAAGCTCCAAAGTGACATTTTAACAGGACTTGGTAAAGGAAGTGTTTCTTGTTGGTTTATGCCTAATAACCCTAAAAAACCATCTGAGTACTTTCTAAATTCTTTTTGTCGTTCACTAGGATCTTCAATAGCTTTGTGAAGAAATTTAGCAGCTCTAAATTCTCCTATCATCACGTTGTCTACCGGAGACGCAGATTTCTTTTGAACAATTTTTTTAACCATATTAATCATTTCAAAATGCTTTTTGGATAACCCCATCATTTCGAGTATAAGGGTGATTTTAAGATCTCCCTCATGAGATTCGGAAAGGTCCTCGAGATGCGCTTGCTCCATCTTGGCAATTTTTGTAAAAAAAATAGCAAAAACTTTTAATAAAATACCCTCGCTATAAAAAGTCATAAATTCCCAAAGCTTTGAAAAGTCATGCTTATCACTTCCTAAAGTTTTAAGAAAAAATGCGAGATGCGAAGATAGCGTTGCAGTGTTAGATGGAATTTTGATAGAAGTCTTTATTAAGTTTAGAAAATCTTCAGCAAGCGTCTCTGAGGAGAGTTCAAGTAAAGAAGTAATCGCTTCGGGAATAAAGTGAGAGAGAACGCGCGCTGTCTCATTTGCTCTATTATTATCAAAAAGCTGGTAAAGAGTTTTTTTGTGATTTTCCTTTTCTCTATCCCAAAGTAGGACTTCATGATAGCATTTATTCATGAACATGGGAAGTGCTTGGTAGATAATTGACCGTTCTACAAAACTGTGCAGCCAAATAGGTAAAGGGAGGACGTCTTTAAATGTACGCTTCCCTTTCTTATCTGCAAAAAACAATCTCATCAAATCTTTAGCAAAAGGAATAAAAAAGTGATGGGAAGGATTCGCAGCGTCTTGATCCATGTTTGCCAAATTTGCTCTGATCGTTGTCAAATGTAAGGAGCTGACTGATATAAGCTTTTTGAACGCGTTTAGCAAAAGAAATTTAACTTGTGGTTTTTTCTTGTCGTAAGAATTTTCTAAAAAATGGACAAATCCTTTAAAAAGAAGAGAACGGATCCATCCTTGAATGAATAAAATGGCTGTTTCAGTGCTTTTTTTTCCTGATAAAAGAGCTTGTCCCCCTCCTATAACGATGGAGACAACAAGCTCTGGCTCTTCCAGCATTGGGAATGCTTCCACAACGATATCATGAATTAACTCTTCATTGCTGATTAGAGATTTGATTCCTTCTACGCTTTTTTCACTTAGAACTTTGCAGAAATAACCTATATTCTTCAAAAGGTCTTCATTTTGGAAGGCTTTTGAAAGTTGCTCATTTGGAACCTTTGGGATCTCAGTTAAGGTTGGATGTTCATTTAAAATTTTTTTAGAGTCCCAAAGCAGCACGCGAAGCTTCTGCTTGTATTTTTCTCTGTTTTTAATCTTTGCCGATAATGCAAGATCCATTACAACTTCGCTCATTGAATGGATTAATTCGGGGAACCTGCGATAGATAAGTTCAAAAAAATCTTTGTGGTCTGGCAGCAAGGTGAACAACATTTTTTCAATGATTGGCTGAAAGTATTTGGCTTTCGTTCTGCCTTTTTCCTCACTTAAAGAAAGCGCTTCGGTATAACTTTCATGAAACGCTTCAGACAAGCTAAGAAGAATTTCACTAAAGATCATGCTTGCATCTGCGTCTTGATCAATAGGTTTTTTTTGAAGGATATTACGACCTATGCCACTCAATATTGTCATTATGAGTGCACTTATTACATTTGGGACAGCTTCAGAATCTTCCAGAAGAAGGTCTTGATAGTTTGGAGGAAGAAGAGATTTGATCCGCTTTGTTACAGGCTGTAAAATAACTTGCAAAATCGCTGGTATTTCTTCTGAATGAATAGTTTTTTTAAAAAAAAGGTTTTCCTCTGAAATAATATGTTTAGCAAATTCGTTAATGAGGAACGAAAAACCCTTTTTTGTCAAATCGACAAGACCTTCTAAAGCATTTTTATTTTCTTCTGTAAAAATTGGCGTACTTTCAAGCGTTTCCGTTACTTCTCTTAACAAAAACTTTCGATAATTAGCTGCAAGAAAGTTTTTTAAAGGTTTAAGCATAAAACTTTTAGCTAGCATCTTTTCACTATTTGTAACAAAGCTTGCCCAGTAGCTATCCTGCTCTTTCGGTAATCCAATATCTAAAAGCCTAGAAGCAAGCCTTTCAAATTGTTTATCGTCAATGCTATCCTCTGTCAGCACAGCATTATCGATTGCATAGACATGGGTCCATATTTCCTTTAGGAGAAAGGAGCCTATTTTTCCAAAAAAAACTTCCTTAGAAATGTTTTGACTAGGTTTTTCAGAAAAACATTCTTTAGCAAAGTTAACGAGAATATGTAGAACTAAATTTTCAGCAATGCGCTTAATTTTACTAGCATCGTGACCTGAAACTACTTCAAAGTAATCAGGAAACAACAGTTCAAGAGCATTGCAAAGCTCAGGCATATACTGCCCTATAGCAATCCGAATTTGATGATCTCCCGTTAGTGAAAAAAGGTATTTTTCATCCTCAATTCTTAAAGAATTAGCGTAGTAGTCAAACCCATGCAACAGTGTATTTTTGGTTGTTTTACTAGCTTGTTCACCTATTGCACCAAATACTTCTTTGACGCGTTTAAAAAAATGCGTGCTACCTCCTTGCTCTAAAGGGGTGTCCTCAGTTCCGTTTTCTGCATCAATATTGGGATTGTAAAAGCAGTCTGCAGGAAGAGAACTTTTTTGTGAAATGTTTGAAGTCATACATTCTCAACTTAGAGTGTTTATTCGTGGACAGTTGTCATCAACTAAACAGTTTCAAACCTATGTAATTTTGAGGCTAAGGCATTAGGTAAGTCTGCCAAAATAATTACATCATTTTCATCATAATCAAGCTTAATAATGTTACCTAGGCGCATTACCTCACTTACAGTAACGTATTCGCTTTGCGGAATGCGCATTTTAACTTGACGCCTTTGTTTGGCAAGCTCAGCTACCATTTTTTCTTGTAATGCATCAAATCCTAAATGCTTTAAAGCTGAAATATCCACTGTATGAGGATAGGTCATTTTTAGACGTTGTACCTTCATACGGTCCGTACATTGGTCTATCTTATTTAAAACAGTTATTACTGGCTTGTTCTCAGCATTCAATTCTTTAAGAACTTCAAAAGTTGTTTGGGCTTGCTCTTCGGCCATTGGATGGCTAACATCAACTAAATGCAGCAATATATCTGTTTGAATAGCTTCTTCGAGGGTACTTTTAAATGCAGCTACCAAAAGATGGGGTAACTTACGGATAAACCCCACGGTATCTATAAGAAGGATATCTTGATTATTTGGTAAAGTGAATTTACGTGTAGTGGTATCTAAAGTTGCAAATAATTTATCTTCAATCAAAACGTCAGCTTGGGTCAAGGCTTGCAGTAATGTCGATTTGCCAGCATTTGTATAACCAACGATAGCAAATGTCGGGATTCCACTTTTTTCTCGTTGAGCTCTTTGCTGCTCTCTTACCGCTTGCACTTCCCTAATCTCTTGGTTTAAGACTTCTATGCGGCGCTTTAAAAGGCGTCGATCAATTTCAATTTGCTTCTCCCCTTCTCCCTTCAGATAGCCTCCGCCACCTCCACCGCCAGATGTTCCCTGTTGCCTTGAAAGATGGGTCCAAAGTCGCTTCAATCTGGGAGCTTGATATTTCACTTTCGCTAGTTCAATTTGCAAGCGTGCTTCTTTTGTTTGAGCACGATCAGCAAAGACTTCTAAAATTAGTTCTGCCCTATCCATTACAGGAAGTTTAAAAGCTTTTTCAAGGTTTCTTTGCTGACTTGGAGCTATTTCATCATCAAAAATCACTAAATTGGCATTGAGTTCTTTTGCTCTCATGATCAATTCTTCAAGTTTTCCTGAAGTAATGCATGTTGATGGATCGTATTTGCGAATCAAGCAAGGAACTTTCTCCAAAACCTTGACACCATAGGTGTTTGTCAATAATTCTAGCTCTTGCAAGTGCTCATCACAGATGCTTCTGTGTGCTGGATTAAGATACACTGATACTAAAAGAGCTTGTAAATCGCCTCTAGCAATTTCCTTTAAATCGTCAATTGTCATGATTAAATCTTAAAGATATTTCAGTTATTATTAAATTCACAATTTTATCGTTTAATCATCTTAGAAATAAATTTCTAAACCATCGTATGCTAATTCAATGCCTTCAGGCAAGTAATTATTTGTTTTTTCGTGCTTTAATTCATGGGCGATATGTATGAGCCAAGTCTTTCGCGCTTTAATTTTTTTCGCAAAATCAATCGCTTCATCAACAGAAAGGTGCATTGGCGAGGGCGTGTAACGTAGCGCACTCAAAATAAGTATCTCTACCCCTTTTAAGTCTTCGAAAATTGTTTCTGGGTAACTTTTAATATCCGTTACATAAGCCAAATTGCCAAAACGAAAACCATTGATCTTCATGGTCAGTTGTTGGTAACTAAAGTAGGAAATGGGCAATCCTTCAATATTTACTTTACCTCTATCGCTTGCCAGTTCAATCAACTGTAGGCGTGAAGGGGCTATTTTTTCGAAAGGTTGCTGATCAAACATGTAATAGTAACGCTTTCTTAGATCAGCTGCAGTTTCACTAGAAGCAAGACACGGCAAAGGGGTTTTATTGATAAAATGAAAAACACGCAGATCATCAATCCCTGCAGTATGATCATAATGCGCATGGGTAAAAAGCACCGCATCTACTTGGTTCAATCGAAATGATAATGCTTGCTGCCTTAGATCTGGCGAAGCATCTATCAAAAAGTTTTTTCCATTTTCTTGAATTAAAATCGAAGAGCGTAACCGTTTATCAAATGGTGAAGAAGATTGGCATGTCGCGCATTGGCACCCTATCACAGGAATACCAAGAGAGGAACCTGTTCCGAGAAAAAGTAATTTTCCCATCTTTATTTAGTAAAAAGCACGTTAGCTTCCTTCCCTATACCAAGTCTATAAAAATAAGCCCAATGCTCACCCGCATTTTGTTCGTGAAGCTGTATTCTAAAGTAGTTGTCATTTTTGGAAAATTGGACTTCTTGGAACGTTTTTTCTACAGCTTGCCAAGCTGCAGAACTCTCCGTGCTTACAATTAAAGAGAGTTTAGAAACAGGTTCTCTCATGAAACTAGAGATCATCTCTTCTTGCGGATTGACAAGGCTTTTTTCACTTTGAATTGTACGATAAAAATTTGCATATTCCGAATCTGAAACCGCTTCATTATGCCATAGCTTATCAACTGGAGAAAGATAGGAAAAAACAACTTTACTAAATACAAAACGATCCACCCCTCCAGTTTTTGGATTCGCATCATTATAATTTAGCTCATGAAGTAAGCTCGGTGACAGTAGGACTGTTTCTACAAGGTAGCGTCCTGTCGGACCATAGCTTAGTAAAAAAAACAAAGAAATTAACAATGCCGCGCCAACACCAGCTCCTACAACCGTAATTAAGCTTACGATTTGCTTTCTCTTATCTTCTTCAAGATTTTCCACAAAAAAACTTACCTTTAGTTTACAATATCTTTCAATTGAAAATTGCTTAAATAATAGTGAATTGAGACGCCATTATTTAAGCTCATCCTAAAATAACAAGCTAAACATTTTGTTAGAATAATTTTTTATGAAAATTGCAGTGCTCGGTGCAGGTTTTTGTGGTATCGCTGTGGCTTGGAATCTTTTGCAGTTTAAAAATTGCCATGTCGACCTGTATGATCCCAAGGGGGTCGGTGGAGAATCTTCTAAAATTGCCGCCGGTTTGTTTCATAAATATACAGGGGCACATGCTAAGCTAAATCGTTTCGCAATTGAAGGAGAGAGTGCAACTCTAGATTTACTTAAGGTTGCAACAGAAGAATCTGACAAGCCAATTATCTTATCTCGAGGAATTTTAAGAGTCGCTTTAACGGAAGAAAAAAAACTTGAGTACGCTAATAGAGCCTCTCAGTATAAAGATTGCCGTTGGCTTGACAGTGAAGCAGTTTTTGCATTAACGAATGGGGCTCAGCATCACCCTGGATTATTGATTGAAACGGGGCTGACAATAGATTGTGTTAGCTACATGAGCGGTTTGTGGAAAGCTTGCAAAAAATTAAAAGCTGATTTTTATCAGCAATCCATTGCTGATTTAGACGAACTTAGAAATTATGATGCAGTCGTTGTAGCAACAGGAGCGAAACTGCCTTTGTTCGAAGCTCTTAAAAGCCTTTGTATTAAGCCTATTAAAGGGCAGCTTCTTGAATTTGAATGGCCGGACACTTCTCCTCTTCCCTTGAGTTTGAATAGTGAAGCTTACATTACGATGAAACCCGATTCGATGGCTTGTTTTGTTGGTTCAACCTTTGAAAGACAATTTGAATGTAGTGAACCTGATTTCGAAGTCGCCAAAAACCTTCTCTTTCCTAAAATGGCTGCACTATACCCTCCTCTTTGTAATTCTAAGGTTATCGGCTGCCGTGCGGGATTAAGAGCTTCAACTCCAGATCATCTTCCGATTATTGGACAGTTTGGCCATAATCTTTTTGCGATTACTGGGATGGGTTCAAAAGGGCTACTTTATCATGCTTTCTACGCAAAGCAGCTCTCTCAGTTAATAAAAACCCAACTCCTTTGCTAAAATACTAATGGTGGATGGAATTTTAGGCTCTATCCTTGACTAGAAAATAATCAATGGCAACCTTTCCTGGTCCAAAAACAAGAATGAGCAAGCAGGCAAACAGAAATGCAAAGGGGGATTCTCCCACAAATTTTGAGGGATCAGTAAAAAATGCTTTTAAAGATTCATTATGCACTGTAGCATATGCCACGCACATAACAGCGATTAATGGAATGGTAACCAGCCTGGATAAAAATCCTATAGCTAATAAAATACCACAAACAGTTTCAATAGAGGCCACAAAGAAAGCGTTAAATATTGGCTGAGGGATATGCAAGGATGTTAGCAATGCCTTAAATTTTTGCATATCTTGAAACTTGGAAAGGCCAGCTAAAAAAAATGCCACTCCCCAGTATAATCTTATTAGAAACAATAATGGCGATTGGAGATAAGTGGCTAAATGGGTCCATCTATAAAATCGTTGCAAAATCTTCATGAGTAACCGTAGTTGATAGAAAGAAAAATTATGATTTTCCTTTATAAAATTCAACCTAAAAGATCAACTGGTGAAAAAAAAGTCTTATAGTTAAGGTTAGGAAAAATGAAATTTCTGGAGTTATTATGGAAAATAGTAAGTTAATCGATCGAACTGGGTATATCGTTTCAGGGATTGCTACGATTCTTTGTTTCCTTTTATTTTATTATGACACAGCACTTTTTGGGAAATCTTTAGCTGCAGCACTGATCACAGGAGCTTTGGTATGGGCAACCTATATGATCTTAAGATGGCTAATTTTAGCGTGTAAATCATAGGTCTATACATTTTTATGATGCGATTTTTCCCAATTGTCCTTTTGCCATTTTTTGCTTTTTGCATAGAGCAGGGGCCATTTTACAATTTAGATAACACAACAATTGCTAACGAAGTACATTTAGCAACAGATCCTTTTCTTGCTTTAAGAACAAAAGCCACTTCTAGAGATACTTTATATCGTCTTGAAGATTCGATTTTAGCCATGATGGGTCACCAAAGCCTCTTTGAAGAAGAGATTGAGTTCCCTGAGGATTCAGAAGAGTTATCTCTTCTGATTGGCAATAAAGCAGATACTTTTTACTACGAAAATCCTTGCTTTCATCTACATGCAAAAGGTGATAAACCCAGCAAAGTTTGGTGGCAAATTGCTTTAGATCCCCTTTTTAACAATACTCTTAAAAATTTTGACCAGATTGAGACTTATCAATCTAAAATTGTATTGGACGACCTCTGTGCCACCTTCCTCAATCCCCTCCAGCCCTATTATTTCAGGGCTAAATTTGCCACGGATCGCTTTTCAAGTCCTTGGTCAGAAACATTTAAATTTTCTGTGCAAAAACCTAATCAGGTGCAGAATATTGTGTTAAAAAAAATTTCTAATGGAAAGTATGAGCTGATTTGGGAAAAAGATTCCTCGCCAACCGTCGAGTACTTGCTATTTGCCTCAAATTCTCAAGACTTTATACCCTCTACCTACTCGGAGGAGCAGTTTCTATCGCTTTCCGAGAATGTTAAAGAGACTGCACCAAACTATAATCTTATTGGCTCAACACCTTCCAATAGAATTGAAATCGATGGTCAATTAGCTTATTATCGCATCATTGCAGTTGACCATGGACAACTCTCTATCCCATCAGAGCTCATTTATATCTATGATAACGATCTCACTCAATATCGAGACCACTTAACATATTGTGAACATTCTCAATCTATTCAAAGAACCCCTTTTCAAGAATGCAACCCCTACTCCTGTTTAAAGAAAAGTTTAATTGATTGTAGCACCCACCCTCATATTTCTTCTGAGACGTGGGCAAAAGTTAAACCTTTTCTTGTCCCCGAAAACCATCCTTTAAAAGTTTCCCTTGATACTATCTTTTCCAAAAGCAGAGTAACCCAAAATCTCAATAGCTTGCGACTAGCTGGCTTTAGGACAACCGGTGGGGGAAAAAATTCACATAGTAAAACAATCTTCTGTAAACACAAAAACTTAAAAGATTCTGTTTTAAAAATTATTCCAGATGACTATCCAGAAGATGAAGTAGCAAAGCTCACTTCGAGAATTATTGGTGCTCAAGCTGTTAAGGAAGTCATCGATCGAGAGAATTACGGCCATTTTATTAAAGTCCCTAAAAAATGGCTTTATGTGCTACCCCCGGAGCCTTCTCCTAAGCCTGGAAGTTACCGTAAAAATTTTATTTTAATCGCTGATGACATGCTTATTTATAATAGGGAAACCAACTATGCTATGTGGAAAAGCTTTTTGCTAACACCAGAGCTACTTCAGGCCATCTACAATATCATCACGAAACTCGGCCTTGATGATTGCGTTCATGCCTTTAATCTCCCCTTCTGTAAAGATGGCAAAGTGGCTTTTTTGGACACAGAAGACCATCATCGCTGGCCAGTGCACTACCGATCCCTTGATAAATACCTTAATCCCGAAATGCAAAAATTTTGGCGGCAGTTAACCCATTAATACGAAAGTATGTTTTTCAAACCATTGCATCAGCTTAAAGCTATGGGCAGATTTTCAACGAACAAGATAAACATTTAGCTTTTTTGTAAATGTTATATACAAGAGATGGGAAAATAAGAATGCCTTCCACACCTCACACTATAATTTCAATTTAGCATAATTTTTTAACGTTCAAGGAGGGTAATGCGCTAAATACGAAATCAGCTTAGAATGCGAGATGTACAGCATGCTAAAGTGAGTAATTCCTATTCTGAAAGCCGTTTTCTCTTATTCGCAATTTACTTTCGATTTGATTTTCTAGCAGGTACGTGTTATTGATGTAAAATGAAAGTGGATAGAAAGCCCCAAAACTGCATTAAAATGTAATATGAAAATCAAAATTAAAAGAGCATATGATCCGGCTTCGGAAGAAGATGGCATCAGAATCCTAGTCGATCGCTTATGGCCACGGGGCGTTAAAAAAACGAAACTAAAGCTAAATGTTTGGTTAAAAGACGTTGCACCGAGCACTGCTTTGAGAAAGTGGTTTTCTCATGACCCGGCGAAATGGGTAGAGTTTCAACAAAGATATGCCTTAGAGTTAGAGGAAAATCCTAAATCGTGGGAACCAATCATGAAAGCACTAGAACATGCTTCTATTACCTTAATCTATGGCGCGCACGATTCTGAGCATAACCATGCGCTATGTTTAAAAAATTATCTTGTTGACAAAGTTACCAAAAAAAATAATGACTAAAGCAGTTTTTCAGACCTATTCGTTATAAACCCCTTGAACATCAGAGATTAAGTCAGAATTAGATTTTCATAGTCAAGAAGATTGAGCGTTTATTCGATTTGATGCTAAAAACTTTCCTTGGATTCAGGTCATTTACGGAAAAAATGCGGAAATTCCATGAGCATGGAAATGAAATAATTATCAAAAAGCATAAATGGGTTTAGAGAAACCATGTCTTTCTCTAAATCATAACAAGAAACATGCATAGGAAAATAAAAATAATGCTTTGACATTGCTGTATACACTAGAGTTTATTTCCTACTAGTGGCAAGACATCATGGGCAAATAACATTAATTCTCCATGTGATTATCTACAAACACTCCTAACTAAAATACTCTTCATAAAGCTCTGTGACTGCATTTCCAAAACCCCATCCCAAATCACGCGTCTTTTGCTGGATTGCCAAACATCGCTTCTCAAATAGATCTAGCACTCCATGCTCTTCCATATCTTTGAGTGTCTTACGAAACATACTTTCCATGCTGTTATAAAATCTTCTGTTAATATCCCCATATTCCAGAGTACATTCAACACCATATTCAACATAGGTTAGCTGAAGATCTATGATCGCCACTGGATTTGAATTGGCCTTCTTAAAGTCGCTGATGGCCTTTCTTGCAACAGAATAATTTAACTCTGGAAAATCCCACTTGGCAGATTTTGGACAAAATTGCTTCTCCAAAATCAGTTTGTACTTCTCCATAACCTTTGGCGTATCTGAAGGCTCCAACTGCTGGATATAAAATTCACGAACAACCTCGAAGGTCTTATATAGTGTTACTAGCTCATCTATCAAATATTCAGGATCTTGATTTTGCAAATGGTTTTTAAACTTTTTGATGCTCATGACCTCTTTCCTTCATTGTCATCTTCTTTTTAATTCCCCAGATAGAATTAAAAATTTCCTCATCGATAAGATATTTTGTTTTTGCCATTGTGTCTTTGATCGTTCCGACTAGGGGGCCCGCAACTTTTTGTAACCTGAAAAACACTCTGTTTCCTTAGTGTTTTTCTTTTTTGTGGCCATATCCTTTTGTCATTACTTCATGCCAATAAGGATACGAATCCGCAATTTGTAAAGTTAGAACTTTTTTCTACATACCGTTATGCTAACTGCTTAAACGAGGACAATTGCTTAAAGGAAAAAGATGAACGTTATCCCTACAGGAAGTGCCTTATTGAGTAGCCCTAAATACATAGGGCTCTAAAACTTGTAATTGACTTAGATGTTTTTTTTAGGTTCTCCTATGGAGCTGTATATTCATGGGGCATCGGAAATAACATTAGTATGCCCGAACTGTCGCTCAATAACCATAAAGAAAAATGGCTAGATTAGTAGCGGAAAACAAAATCATCAATGCCTCAAGAGTGGACAACCGTTTATTATGGAGCCCCGAAACAAGTAATCAGCGAGGAGAAGCGACCTTTCATTCGCCAGAAACTTCTTGAACGAGTTTTATTAGAAGGAGTCTGTCGGATTTTAATGTCAGCATGCCATAATTTTTACAATTTATTAATGAGATTATCAAGGAATCTCGAAAGACAAGTTATATTGAAAGATTTAATAATACCATTAGGCAAAGATGTTCCCGACTCTTAAGGGCCTTGTTGCACAAATCATCCTGCGAAGGATTCATGCAAAATAAATTTAAATCTTTTTAAGGCACTCTACTAAATTGTCTAATTAGCATGCCAAATTTATTCATTGTATTAATAATCAAGCGCTTGATGTAAGCTTCTGTCCGTTTAACTCCTTTAGGTGCCTTTCTAATAAGCTTTTCAGCTGTCTAAGCATCGCCGCTACCAACCCCATTCACTGTTAATTCACTTACTATGATCTCGCCACTGTCTGGGTCCATACCAATAGATAGCTTTCTCCAAACCCTGCATTTTGATTTACCGCGTTGAATAAGGGCTTTGTTATAATCTGACCAATTACGGATAGGGTATTTTAATTTTGCTGTTAGATCCATCGTGAACCTCAATTTTTTAGGCAGCGTTCCTTTCACTTTCTTACATAAATCTCGTCCGCAGGATGATTTATGCAACAATGCCCCTCGTAAGAAGAACCCTGTCATTTTCTAAAAAATTAGCGAACCATATTGAAATGATAAAATATTTATATGTGACTATAATTACAGGTTTAGGGCTCCCCTACCGGCAATACCATTTTTAGTTATCGCGAAATTGAATAGTCATTTCAATTTGTGATTGCACCATTTGCTCCCCTTCTAAAATTTGTAAATCAGAGGTATTCTTAAAAGATGTCATCATTGTTGCCTCATTTCTATAAAGTGGCATGCCAGAGTCTGAGGGATAAACCACGATAGCTGAAATTTCCTTCTTTTTTAGATTGAGACTTTCCAAAACTAATTGGGCTTCTTTTAAAGCATTTTTGGAAGCTTCCTTTAACGTAATGGAGCGCGCGGTTTCTAAATTCGCATGAGAAGGACGTACCCTTACTTGTACAAGTAAGTTTGCGCCAGCGCTGAAAGCATCACTAATAATTTTGCCCGCTTCTAGAACAGGTGTAAAAAAGCTTATCAGAATTCTGCCGCGATAGCTTTTTATCTGCGGAGGGGAACTCTCTGTGTATTCAGGATGAATATCAAGCATGCCTGTTTCCAATTTTTCGACTTTTTCAACAGTCAAGCTTTCTAAAAGTAGAGGTATGTGCTGTGATAAAGCTTCTTCAACATCTTTCGCTGAACTAGCTTCAACTTCAATTCCAAGCCTTATTTCAGCGACATCAGCCTTCACAGCCATTTTCCCGATGCCATTTACTTTAAGTTCTCGTTGCTTTTCTTCACCCAAACAAACTGTGAATGTTAAAACGCATACCATAATCATTCTTATAAACATACCCCTCTCCTCTTCCTTTGATGAAATTTTATTTAAGAATTTTTAAAAACCTCAAAAGCTCTATTTTGTCGTAGATTGACATAAATTTCATAAGTTATTATAGAAACGATCGATACTGATAAAGTCATTCTTTGAGAATCTTTTTTTATTATTTTTTATTCAAGGATAACCATCAATGAAAGCTGTAGAAATTTTTGAACAAAAACCTCTTAATTTTGAACCACAGGTAGAAGTCTCTGCGGCTTATATAAAGGCTCAAGATAAATACCTTTTTATGCAGCTTTCACAAGCTAAAGTTGAGTACAATAAGTGGGGGGTCCCCGCTGGCAAATGTGAGCCATTTGAAAAAGCAGAAGAGGGATTAAAGAGAGAATTGTATGAAGAAACAGGCATCAAATTATCAGAAATGATGGCCTTAAAAGCTCTTGGAGCGCTTTATATTGAAAAACCTAACTTTCGTTATACTTATCATCTGTTCGAAATTTCATGTGATAAAATTCCAGATGTTCAGATTTCAGAGGAGCACATTTCTTTCAAATGGGTTTCAGAAGAAGAAGTTAAAGATTTAGATCTGATGTGCTGTGCCAGAGAAGGCTTTGAAGCTTATCTAAATCGAAGAAGCCACTAATTAAACCACCTGACTTGTATTTCATAGCCAGGTGATTTTGTGTTCTTTTATTAAGGTATCCCTAAACACTCAACAGCAGTGAATGTAAAGCTTGTCGGAACCAAAGGAATATTTGTTCCCCCTTGATAAGCTGTAATTGTTACTGCATTACCTGAACGAGATAAAATGACATCGCTTGTAGAAATTACAGGAGATTGCTGCACATCTGCAAGCACTGTCACGTTGTTGGTAAATGGCATTTGGAAAAAGATCGTCACCGCGTTTGCATTGACACCATCCCATGAATAGGTGTAACCTGGCCCGGCCCCGCTTGTTTGAGGAGCGATCCCTGTGCCAAACGCAAATGTCAAAGGACAAGAAGCTACAGGGATAGGATTAATATTTGTATCCCCAGGACTACCGGAAGCCCCAGTGGGTCCGGTAGCGCCCGTAGCACCTGTTGCCCCTGTTGCCCCTGTCAATCCATTAACTCCATCAGGTCCTGTTGGCCCAGTAGCTCCAGGAATTCCAGGAGCACCTTGCTGACCTCTTCGCACTTCAAAAGAATTTGAAAACAAAGAGGCGTCGGTAGCAATTAACGGCAGATAGTTTAATTGCATAAAAAACATTGTCAAAAGCGTCATTTTTTTCATTTCTATAATCCTGGGCAACCAATTAAGTTTATGTTCACATAATCAGGAGGTGAAGAAAAGTCTATATAAACAGTATCTTCACTAACAACCTCTATGTCATGAGAAATAAATGTTAAGGGTGTTGTTGGACGCAACCCCGACGTAACAAGCACAGCATGCTGACTGAGTGGGTTAGCTAAACTTGAGCTAAGCACTAGCTGATTCGGTGAAGCATTCCATGAGAAATCTCCAACATTTCCGGTTGTCGGTCCTACAGGAGGCATTTCAATAGTTATAAATGCATCAGTTGCTTGGCTTGCGCATCCTATAACGGTTAAGAACTGCGTTCCAGGATCTCCTGTTGCTCCTGTAGCTCCAGTCACCCCCGTCGCTCCGGTTGCCCCTGTAGCTCCTGGTGTACCTTCCATTCCCGCAGGGCCTGTAGGCCCAGGAGGCCCCGGGGGCCCTTCAAGTCCAGGTCGGCATCTTGCACTTGCCTCTAAGTCTGATAAACAAATCAACGTTATGGTTGTAAAAAACAACCTAAGCAATACTTTTTTCATAGCAATCCTTGATTGGTTGTCCAGTGACACGATCTTTTAATGGGAATGATATCATCGCGATACACTCTTTCATGCATCACATCTCTGCAAGCATTAGATTGCATATTGCAAGGAATACCTTGTCTCCAAGGAAATTCTATAGTTAGTGCAGCTTGAAAAATTCCTTTAAAAACGCGATCATAAGTACCGGATAGCTCGATTGTGAAGTATTCATAGAAAGTCTCCCGCAATCTAACAATACTGCCTAATCCCTGCCCTTTATACCTTGATTTAATGTAATATGTTCCAATGCCTAAATAAGGTGAAAAAGAGAATAAGCTAAGATGCCTTCCAATCTCTAACTGTGCGTGAGAAAATGGGTATTCTTTTAAGTGGCTTCTGTAAATTAAGCCGTTTGGATAGGAATAGGAGCGATTGCTACGAACTTTAGAATCTAATGCAAAATATCCATTCATACGTAGTTCCCAACAATCATGAAAGTATTCACCTCCAAAACTTAACTGATGATAGTGATGATATCGAGTTTTACGGTGATCATAGTAAAGGTTTGCTCCCCAGATACTATCTTCATCCCATTTTTTACGCATGCCTAACCCTAGATTAAGAGCATATTGGTTTTGTCTTAACCAATGGCCTCTAACATCCGCAAATGCAACAGATTCTTCACAATTTTTAAAAAAACACATTAAGTCTAACGATTTTAAAGACGAGGTAAAGCCTATCCCTTTATCTCCTCTATAGGAAGCATACCCCTTGAAGTTTTCATTAGAAAGATCCATGCAATAGCCTTGGCTTACAATGAAAGATAAGCCAAGAAGCGTCAAAAAAAATTTATTTATCATAGTGGGCAACCATTGATTAGAAAATTGATAAAGTCAGCGCCTGGAGGTTCTACAGAAATCACGACAATAGCTCCAGCTTGTTGCTGGGTACTTATGACGCGAATGGGAGCAGCCCCCCGGGGGCCCTCTGGGGTAGCTTGAACTGTAAACAATGTGATTGAAGAAGTTAATGTGAGCGTCAGAGTTGTCGGTGTGGCAACGTAAGTATAGCCTGAACCCGATCCTGAGCTCGTTCCTGTTAGAGGCATGGCTACTCGACCCTCTATAAAATCCACAGGTGAACAGTTTGTAAGAAATGTTATGATCCCATCAGCACCAGTAGCTCCTGTTGCGCCGGTGCTTCCTGTCGCACCAGGTACCCCTGCTGGTCCAGGAGTGTTTAATCCAGCAGGTCCTGTCGGTCCTGTCGGGCCTGGAAGCCCCGTAGGTCCAGCAGGTGCTGGACAGCAATCAGAGTGAAGTTGTTGCATGCTAAGCAAGCAAACACCACTCACATAAAATAACAATGGCCATTTTTTCATACATGTCTCAGGTTAATTGTCATTCAAGGAATGCTCATTAAAGGAGGATTAAAAAAATAAATCAATACTTTTTTAAAAAATTTTCATTCAAATAAATCAAATTGCTGTTTGTATTAGACATTCATCTCTCTCTGTGAAGCCATCCGAAGAAGTAAATTAGACTCTTTCAGTAGAGGATTTTACCAGCAGCTCTCTAAAACCTTTGGCACAAGCTATTTTTGAATTTAGATGCGTAGGGTGGATTTTGGAACTAACCAGGCTTGCAGTTGAGGTGCCAGGATAAAACCCTGAATTGATCAAATTTTTTTTATACAGGATAGCTCAAGGTTTTTTTATTAATAGGAGAAAAATGATTTACATTCGGTTGATGTTATTTTGCCTAATGGCTCTTCAACCATTTTTTACAGCGTTCAAGGGGAAACATCTAAACATGACGGAGCTAAAGCCTACATCGCAAATGAGCAAATCGTTTTAAGCGATGGTTTGATCTACGTCCTCTTCGACAATGTTCTTTACGAAGTTGCTGAGCTAGGCTTTGACGAAAAAGGATGCTATGCTCCCCATTTCTCAGTTTACAAAAGCCGTTGTGGCTTTGGACGCTCCATCAAATGTATGCGCTGTTATGGCTGTACACAAAGGAAGAATTGCATTTTTGCTTGTCAATGCTACCATTAATTTCTTATGCGTTTTGAGTTAAAAAGAACAACAAGACTGCTTGCTGTCATCGCAAAAGCTGCGAAAATTGGGGAAAGCTGGCTTGTCATAGCTAGCCCAATGCCAATAATATTGTAAAAAAATGCCCAAAAGAAATTTTGTTTTAGGATCTTCTGCCCTTTTTTCCCAAGTTCCATTAATTGTGGCAATTGATGAAGCGAAAGAGATGTCAAAAGAATGTCAGAGACTTGTATAGATATATCTGATGCCGATACAACAGATACTCCCACATGTGCTGTGGTAATTGCAGGAGCATCATTTATACCATCCCCAACCATGAGGACAATTTCACCTTGCTGTTTTAAATTTTCAATGAAAGCTTTCTTTTCAAAGGGTGTTACATTCCCTCTCCATTCATTAAAGCCTAGCTGCTTAGCCACATTTTGCACGGCGGATTGGTGATCTCCAGAAAGTAAAATAATTCGCTTATCCTTTAAAATTTTGCGTAAGGCTTTTGCTTCTTCCTTAATTGAATCTTCTAGTAACAAGCTAGTGATAAAGACCTTTTCCTCGGCAAAAAGAACAGGTGTTAATGATAAATGTTCTAATTCCCTTAAGATAACTCCTTCTTCTTTTAAAAACCTTTGAGAGCCAAGCAAATATTCTTTCTCCCTTATTCTTGCTCGAATGCCTCTTCCAGGGATTTCTTCCAGACTAGCATAATCCATCGGCAATTCTACAAGTGCCGCGCCAATGGCAAAAGAGAGTGGATGCCCGGAATGGAGTGTCATTGTCTTCATAACTCTACGTTGTTGTTCGTCTAGGACTTCTAATCCTCGAATCACGCGAAATTTTCCCTCTGTGATTGTTCCTGTTTTGTCAAAAACACAGACGGATTCTTGGCCTAAAAAATGTAAGGCATTGCGATTGCGTACAATGGCACCAAGCTGTGCTAACTGAAGGATTAAATGAGATTCAGCAAGGGGTGCTGCAATGCCTAAAGCACATGGACAGGAAATAAGCAAAACGGAAACGGCAGCTAACATGCCTTCTCTCTTATCTGCAAAGCAAATAAATGTCAAAAGGGCGAGTAAGACAACGATGGGTGTAAAATATTGCGCAATTGTATCTCCAAAACGAACATTTGATGTTTTTCTCCCTATCTCGCTTTCGATAAGAGTAATAATTTTTTGAATAGAGGACTCTTTAGCTAAGTGGGTGACTTCATATAAAAAAGACCCAGATTGTACTAAAGTACCAGCAAGGACTTGCACCCCCTCTTGTTTACTAACCGGAAGGCTCTCTCCTGTCATCATGGATTCATCGCATGCACCTTGGCCTTTTCGAACAAAACCGTCAAAAATAATTTTTTCACCAGTGTGAACAGAAATTAAATCTCCTTTTCTTATCTCTTTTGTTAAGACAAAACCTTCATTGCCATTGGCAAAATGCTTCCGCGCTTTTTGAGGCAATGAGCGATTGAGGCGAAATAAAACCTCTTTACTTGAAAATTTCGCCTTAGTTTCAATAATTTTGCCTAGCAAAACAAAAGCGACAATAACCGTCATGGAATCAAAATAGACCTCAATAGACCCCTGCCCCATTTGATAGATAGAAAGACAAAATGATGAAAGTACTCCGAGACTTATAAGACTTTCCATCCCCCAAAAACCGACCTTAAGCCCGTGAAAACAGCGTCGAAAAATCGGATAGGCACAGTATGTCACAACAGGTAAAGAAAATAATAAAGAGATGACTGTGTAGGGCCCACCTGTTGCTTCTTTCTCTGCACTAAAATATATCGCGTACAGAGGATAAGCAAACATCATCACATTGAACGCACAAAAAGCGGCCACCAGAAAGCGCACATACAACTGCTTAGGCACTCTATTATTATATGATTCAGTTAGCTCCTTGGGAACGTAGCCCAAAGAGCAGATGACCGATTGAATATCTGCTTTAGATATATTTTGAGGATAATATTCTATGGAGGCGAGGTCGGTTGCGTAATCTATCACACATTGGCTAACCCCCTTTAATCTCATTAAAATTAATTTGATTAAGTCAGCACAAGAGGGGCACCACATGTGATGGATTTCAAGTTGCCATTTTCTTTTTTCCTGCGTAGGCTTTTCTGATTGATTTTTTTGAAGCTGCTGTAGAAGTTCTGGATTGGAAATTAAGCCAAACTTTACAGCTTGTTGGAAGACAGGATGCCTTTCGAAGCCTTCGAGGGCGGAAATACTCTCTAAGATCCCATAAACCGCTTGGCAACCATGACAGCAAAAAAGTTTTTCCTCAAAGCAAATTTTAGAGGAATTTAATGAGATTTGACATAAAGCACAGAGAGATCCGCTCACATCTTGCATCAATTTTCCTGGAATTTCTTGTTCTGAAATGAGATAATGTTAATAAAACATACAGACAAGCTTTATGATACTTGAACTTGCCTATTATGGCGAATCAGTCTTGCGTAAAAAAGCACAGCCTATTGAAAAAATTAATGATGAGATAAGGAATTTAGTCTCTGACATGGTAGAGACAATGCATGCAAAAAACGGAATAGGTTTAGCAGCTCCCCAAGTTTTTTATTCTCTTAATCTGTTCATTATTCAAATTCCTGAGCAAGGCCCAGATGATACCACTCTGCCAGGAACGCTTCGCGTGTTCATTAATCCGCGTATTATCTCTGTAAGCGAAAATTCTTGCATCTATCAAGAAGGATGCCTTTCGATACCAAAACTTTACGAAAATGTTGAAAGACCTATTGAAGTCACAGTAGAGGCTCAGGGTTTAGATGGGGAAATTTTTCTCGAGAAATTTACAGGATATTCGGCGAGGGCGATTCTTCATGAAAATGATCATATTAATGGGGTTTTATTTATTGATCGCATTAAGGGTAAAAAGAGACAAGAAATTGAACCGATTCTTCGGCAAATTAAGAAAAAATATTTTCTTAAAAAGTGATTTTTTTAACTAACGGTATGTCTAGTCTCGCGAATGTGAAGGGTTATGAGCAAAGTTTTCTCAACAAATCTTGCTCGTCATATACCTGAAAATCTATTTTTCCACAAGAATCTTACGTATGGCTTATTATGAAATATCAGATAAACCATGCTGGCGGAGAGGGAAAGCAAAAGTTCCCCCTCCAAAGAACGACATTAATGACTTGTACCAATTAGCGCTGAATAAACAATCTTTTTTATTTAAAAAACGTTCTAAGGCCCGCGCACAATTAATTGTTGTAAGATTTACTCTTTCAATTTATCTGTATAAACCTCGGTTTTCAATAAGCGATCATTTCCTGTCTTTAAATCGACAATACACATTTACATCTTATAGAAACCCCTTGTCCCCAAGGTTTGGCTAGAGCTGATGCCTTAAAATCTCTTATCAAAAATTATTGTTGTTCAAGAAAATCTACAAGCAGACGTACTGCTGATCCTGTACCATACTTTGGATGGTATCTTTTTGCTCCATCTTCGAGGTAAGCAGTCCCGGCTATATCTAAATGCGCCCAAGGCGTTTTGCCCACAAATTCTTGGAGAAACATGGCTGCTGTGATGGAGCCTGCTGCACGTCCACCTATATTGCGAATATCTGCAAAATCCGATTTCAATTGATCGCGGTATTCTTCATATAAAGGCATGCGCCATACTCGCTCATAAGTATCACTTCCAGATCGTATGAGGCTGTCTGAGAGAGCATCATTATTTGAGAATAAACCAATGGCTTCTGTTCCTAAGGCAATAATCATAGCTCCAGTTAAGGTTGCCAAATCAATCATGCGTGTTGGAGCAAGGTGGTCTACAGCATATGCTAGGGCATCTGCTAAAATAAGACGCCCTTCAGCATCTGTATTGCCAATTTCTACTGTTTTTCCTGAATAACTTTTGTAAATATCGCCTGGTTTGTAGCTTCTCGAACCAATTGAGTTTTCTGTTGTTGGAATAACAGCTGTTACATTGATTTTTAACTTTAGATTAGCTACAGCATAAAGAGCCCCCATAGCCGCAGCGGCTCCTCCCATATCCCCCTTCATCGTTTCCATATTGCTAACTTTAATGTTGAGGCCCCCAGTGTCATATGTGATCCCCTTACCCACTAGCACTGTCTTATCTTTTGATTTTGGGTTGCCTTTATACTGAATAATAATAAAGGCAGGATCATTATGTGACCCTCGGTTAACTGCTAGCAAAAGCCCCATTTGTTCTTTTTCGATTCTTCTTTTATCAAAAATAGTTGTTGTGACATTCGAAAAATTCTTTGCTAGACCTGTTGCTGCTTTACAAAGATACTGAGGGGTGACGTCATCTGCATTACCATTTACCAAATCACGAGCGAAATAAACACCCTCGGCAATAGCAAGATATTTTTCTGCTGTGTTTAAAATGTTTTTAGAAGGGTAAATCAAGCATACTTTCTCAATTAACTGGGAGTTGGCTTCTTCTTTACCCTTCTCTCCTTTTAGTTGATCAAACACATAGTTTGTTAGAAGCAATCCCTCAACGACACCTCTTGCAATTTGTTCATCAGTGAAAGAAGCAATTTCAGGGACAGTGATATTTAAATCAGCCAATTTATGTTTATGGCATACTTTGACAAGTTGAGAAAAACTGCGTCTTAGCTTTTCAACAGAAATTTTTTTAATTTCTCCTAGGCCTAACAAAACACATCTTTTTTCTGCTTGTTCTGGAGGATATAACATTAATGTCTCCCCCTCATTACCTACAAAATCTTTGGCCTCGAGGGGAGCTTTAAAAAAAGGAGGCAAACTTTCACTGAACGCCTGTTCGGCACCCTCTTTACCTTTAAAAAAGGGCAAAACAAGCAGACTAGCCGCTTTTCTTTTGGCTAAATGATTAACTTGTGTAAAGTGCATGGTAACTCCTTAAAATGGCAATGCGTCGTCTTGATCATCTTCAACATACGCTCCCTGGCCGGTAGAGCTTGAGGTGGTATAACTGTAAGAGTCAGGAGTTGTAAAAGTGCGAGAAGTTCCTTGTGCCCCCTCTTCCTTTCCTTTTTCGCCGCGTCCAAATGGGCTGAAGCGAATGTTCTCTGCTGTAATTTCTAATGCAATCTGAGGTTTGCCTTCTCGATCATTGTAAATTTCTGGCTTTCCTAGTTCTCCAGAAACAATTACTCCCGAGCCTTTTTTGAGGTAAGGCATCATTTTATCAAAACGGTCTCCCCAAATGGTGACTCGATACCAAACCGTCTCCTCTTTTCCACCTTTACGCACATTTACTGCAATACGCAGACTCACAACTTTTTGTCCGCTTGGTGTAAATCTTGTTTCAGGATCTGCTCCCAGATGCCCAGCGATAAAAATAAAATTCATATAGATTCTCCATTCTGATAAATTTAAAGATGATTTTGCCATTGGCAGAAAGTCAGAGTATACCTAAATTAAGGTTTAAATAGGCAAGGAATTCAAGAATGACCTCTTCTTCTTCAAGCACAAAAATACAAGAGCTGAAAGACAAAATAACTAACATTAAGAACGGCTTGGAGAAACAAGAAATGCTCCGAAAAAAAAGATCGGAACTTGAAAACATCCTGCTCGAAAATCAAGTCAAAGGGCAGTACGCTCTCTTAAGAGCTCATCAGGCAGAATTCAGAGCTCTCGGAGCAGCCGTTCAATTATTTGAAAAAGCGAACGATCATGAAGCGCTAGGCAAAGAACTCATCCAGAGGTTGCGTTGTATTGATAAAGAGATGGATTCTTGGGAAGAACTCGATGAGAAAGATCTTGGCCAACTGCAAACTTTCCTTGCTGAATCTATTCTTAAAAGCAATCCTAGCCAAAAAGAGTATTTTGAATCTTTAAAATCAAAACAATTTCAATGGAAAAAAATTAAGCAACAAAATGACCAACTGATTGAACTTTTAGGCAATATTGAGCATTTATTGCTGAACCTTCAGCTAGCAAGGGCAAGGATCAGGAAACAAGGAATTTTGAGTTATATTTTTGGAGCTAACCCCAACATGATTGTTGCCCAATGTTTAAAGGGGATTTCAGAAATTCTTCAGAAAGAAAAGCCTACAATCCTTACAGGCAAGAAAGATTTCAGCGATGTAGCTTTGCCTTCTTTAATAAATGAGCTATCTATTTATACAGAAGAATTAGAGCAAGCCTGCCAAAAAAAATGGGATTTCAAACGTTTAGATGTTCTCCTCGAAAAAAACTTTTCGAAGATCCAGCATTTTAAGGATCACTTTGAAAAGTGTAGAGAAGAAATTTTATCTCGACTTAATAATCTAGAAGAAGAACTAGAAAGTTGGCTTTCTTTATTTTAATAACATATTGTAAAAAGGAGCAAGTCGGGTATTACACGACTTGCTTGAAAAATTAAATCTTGATAAACCCTTGTCCTGGTTTTCCACCTTTTGTAGGGAAAATGTCATCTCCCGAGCTTTTTTGTGTGTCTTCTCTTCCCTGTGAAACATCTGCACAAATTTTACGCCATTTTTCAACCGTTTCAACATAAAGTGGAGCAAAAGCTCTAAGAGCATTTGAAGGTGCATGTTCCATATCCAAAGTGCAGTGAATTAAGACGAGTTCTTCTTTAACTGCAACTCCAACTCCCCCACCGGCCATTTGACCGCCAAGAAGAGATCCCTCTAATAACCTCTCATATAGGCGCAGGAGAGTTTTCTGATCACGAGGAAGGCCGTCGAGCAAGGGAGAATAGAGATACAAGCGCTTGGAGTTGGGCTCATAGGTCAAGTGTAGAGAGAATTCGTCGTCGATTCCCAAAATACATGTATTGTTTTCGTCAAACTCTAAACCCTCTAAACCAAGTTCTTTACCAAACTCTTTTAAATTTTCTTTCGCATTTTCAAATGACATGGTTTTAACCTCCGGTAAATCTTTGAAACTTAAGCTCTTGAAATGTAAGCCTCTTTAAAGGTTTTTTTTCAGAAGAGCTTACAAGTAAGTAAAACATCTATCATCACTATAATTTCATTTTAATGCAAGTACAACAAAAGTGCAAAAAGTAGTGGATTATTATTTAAAACAAGAATTATATAAAAACTAAAAACCTTATTTTATTTATAATGTTTATTATAATTCAATATTTATTATATATCTTCTTAAATAAACCATCGTTGTACAGAATAATTTCAATAAAAACTTTACGAATCTATATTAAAGAAAAAAGAAGGCGAAAATGAAGATAAGCCGTGGCACTCCCTACCCTCTTGGCGCAACTTCTTCAGAAGAGGGAGTGAACTTTGCAGTATTTACTGATTCTGAAGAAGAAGTCACTTTATGTCTTTACACCTCTCTAGAGAACCTTTCCCTGGAGCTATCAATTCCTTATCGAACTGGGAAGCTACGTCACGTTTTTATTCATAATCTAGAAAAACAATATAAAGCATTCGCTTATAGAATAAAATATAACGAAAAAACTCGAGCTGAATTTCTTTCTGACCCTTACGCCAAAGCATTAGAGAGCCCCCTCAACTGGCATGCAGTTTCTGCATATAAGCCCCTCGGATTGCTACAGTGTTCTGAAATTTTTGAGTGGGAAAATGACAAACATCCCGATCATCCCATCCACGATTTGGTTATTTACGAAATGCACGTCCGCAGTTTCACACAACATGAGTCAAGTGGAGCAAAAAATAAAGGGTCCTTTTTGGGAATTATTGAAAAAATTCCTCATCTTCTGGAATTAGGTGTTAACGCGATTGAATTGTTACCTGTTTGTGAATTCAATGAGAGCGAATACACACTTCTCAACCCAGAAACCAATCAAAAGCTATGTCAGTATTGGGGCTACTCAACTGTCAATTTTTTTGCTCCCATGAATCGCTACAGTGCATCTGACAAAGCTGGTAATGTGGTTAATGAGTTCAAAACGATGGTAAAAGCTCTTCACGAAAACGGAATAGAAGTGATCTTGGATATGGTCTTCAATCACACTGCGGAGGGCAATCAATTTGGCCCCACTTATAATTTTAAAGGCCTAGCTAATAACATTTACTACATGTTAGTGGGTAACGAGCAATACCGCAATTATTCTGGATGTGGCAACACACTAAATACCAACCACCCTATCGTCAAAAATCTAATTTTACAATCTTTAAGATATTGGGTTGCTGAAATGCATGTGGATGGTTTTCGCTTTGACTTAGCCTCAATTTTCTATCGCGACCAAAATGGAGCAATATTGCCCTTCCCTCCTATTGTAGATGCTATCACTGAAGATCCAATTTTGGCCAATACCAAGCTAATTGCCGAGCCGTGGGATGCAAGTGGTCTCTATCAGGTAGGCAGCTTTTATTCGGAAAGTCCCCGCTGGAGCGAATGGAATGGCAAGTATAGAGATTGTGTCAGAAAATATATCAAAGGGGATAAAGGTCTGAAAGGCGAGTTTGCTACCCGACTTTCAGGATCACAGGACTTATACGGAGCAAGAACGCCTTCTAGCAGCGTTAATTTTATTACTTGCCACGATGGATTTACTTTAAAAGACTTAGTGTCTTACAACCAAAAAGTTAACTTTTGCAATGGGGAAGATAATCGCGATGGAACCTCTGATAACCATAGTTGGAACTGTGGTGCTGAGGGAGAAAGCAAAGACAAAATTGTGCTGAATCTGCGAGAAAAGCAAATGAAAAATTACCATCTTGCCCTAATGGTTTCCCAAGGTGTGCCTATGCTGAATATGGGAGATGAGTATGGACACACAAGATATGGAAATAATAATGCTTGGTGCCAGGACAATGAGCTTAACTGGTTTCTCTGGGATGAATTAGCAAAAAGACAAGGATTCTTTCGTTTCTATAAGGGATTGATTCATTTTAGGAACAACGAGCCGCTTTTAAAAAGGAAATTATTTCTCAAGGAAGATCATATCGTTTGGCATGGCTTAGAGCCACATAAGCCAGAATGGGATAAAGATGATGGTTTTGTGGCATTTGCACTATTAGATGAAAGAGAAGGAAACGACCTCTTCATCGCTTTCAATACGAGCTGCCATGAACATATTGTAACTTTTCCTGAAAGGGAGGATCGCAAAGCTTGGTACTGGAGAGCCAATACGGCTTTGGAGTCTCCTTTTGATTATTACGCGGAAAAGGAAAAAAAACTAGAAACAAGGCAGTATTTTATGCCCTGTTTTTCTTCGTTAATCCTTCAGGCTTTTAAATAAGAACAAATATAAGCCTGAGTTATAGGAAGCTCTCTTTCATTTATCTGAGTAACATCTTCGTCATCACACTTATGCCAAACATCACCTTTCTTAACATAAGAAATGTAATGTCCTGACCCATATCCGCCTTTGTGAACAATAAAACCACTTAGTTTATAAAGTGCTTCACCGTCATTAATAGTGCTTGCTTCCTCTTCATTAAAATAGGATTTTAGATCGATCTCCATCAATTGTTCGAAGCGAATTTTATTTTTAACTTTTTGGAAACCGCCATAGAACCTTTTAAATTGAATCATAAAGGAGCCCGGGAGCTCTCCATCAGATGCTTTTTTGGCCAGTTTTGTGGTATCGATTGCACTTCGGTTAATTTCTTCAATACTCATTTCGATTTCTTCATCGGTAAAGGCAAGCGAAAACAGCTCTTTTGCATCAAATTGGTGCTTCGCACCAAATTGGTGCTTGGCTGCAATTTCATCAACTTTAGATCGTGTCTTATCTATAATCTTATTGCACATTAGATCAAGAGACCTCTTCATTCCCGAAATCTCTTTACTAGTTCTCTCTAGACCTGTTTTTATCCCATCAAGTACTTTTTGGTGGGATTTTATCTTTTCTTTTCGAGCTATTGCTTTAAATTCTTTTTCGGATGCATAACAATCTTTATTAGTAAGAAGAAAGATTCTAAGGCAGGCAAAGAACTCTTTGAAGGGTTTCAAACAAACATGAACGATGCTTTTTAATATTTTCGCAATCCGTTGAATTTTAGAATTTGTTTGAGAAAAAGAGCGACTTACAATCTGGGACTCGCTAGGATTAAGAGCCTTCTCCATTTCCGAAATCTTTTTACTAGTTCCCTCTAGCTCTGTTTTTATCCCCATATTAAGTACTTTTTGGTCGGCTCCTATCTCTTCTTTTCGAGCTATTGCTTTCAATTCTTCCAGAAGCAGGTTCCCTATCTTTATTTTTTCTTCAAGCTTACTTTGACGTTTTTTTAATTTATCAATTTTTGGAATGTGCTCCTTGCGAATAGGGACTAACTCATTTTCTCCAAGTTTTTCTAGATTTTTTATTATCTTTTGGATTTCAGGACTAAATTGAGGGATAGAAACTCGAATAAAATTTAAAGACTGTATGTGAACGGGACGATAGCCGAATTCTCCATTTCCATCTTCATATCTCTTTTGCGACCATAACTGCATAGGCTGCCATTCTAGAATCTGATGCCATAAGTCAAGATATTCAGCAGCATCCTGTTGTTCTTTATCATTATCAGGCTCAAAAATTCCTCCTAAATTTAACTGAAAGCAGGCTTTATGGTGTGCTTTTAAAGACTCCAATATTTGTTCTTCTTGCTTCCATGCTAAAGATTGGGCTAAAACTAAAAAGCTCCACTTAAACAAGATGCGGTCTTCGTAACGTTGCTGATCCTCCTTAGCTTCCTTTGTTAAAGGCGCCCACTGGTGAAGAACTCTTTTTTCAAAGGCCTCAAGGCTCTCATCCATTTCTCTCGAAAGTGAATTTCTCAGTAACTGGTCAAAAGATTCCTGTCCTGCTAAATAAATCTGCAGCTGTTGCAGGGAGGCATTCATGTAGCAGTTGTTACCTGTGAAATTTAACAAGCCTATAGGAGCTTCAACTATATTTGTTCTTTCGATCCTTCTAGATTGCTCATCTAAGGTTGTAAAAATAAGCTCTCTTTCTAAGTTTTTTTTAGCTTGTGCGGCTTCTTGTCCTTCAGCCATTTCTTGTTTTTGTTTGGCAATCTCCTTCTCATTAGGGGCTACGCCCTGCGCGCTACCGTCATATTCCAACTGGTTGTTGGATGCATAACAATCTTTATTACTAAGAAGAAAAATTTTAAGGCCGGCAAAGATCTCTTTGAAGGGTTTCAAACAAACATGAACGATGTTTTTTAGTATTTCTGCAATCCGTTTAATTTTAAAATTTGTTTGAGAAAGGGGGCGAATTGCAGTCTGGAACTCGCTAGGAGGTTGATAACTGTTTTGCTTTTTAGTAACTACTGCCAATGAATCCATAAATTCCTTATTACGATAAATTCATTATATAAAACTATTATTAATTTAAAATTAAGAAAAAACTTCTATAAGATTAACATTGCATCGCCATAGGAAAAAAAGCGAAATCTTTCCTTAACTGCCTTTTTATACGCTTCTGCTACTAATTCAAAACCACCAAATGCAGAAACAAGCATCAATAGAGAAGAGCCTGGCAAATGAAAATTCGTTAAAAGAGATTTTACGAATTTGAATTCGTAACCGGGATAGATAAATAATCCCGTCTCAAAACGTCCGGCCTTAACATGGCCCGAATAGGCTGCTGACTCTAAAGCACGGCAAGAGGTTGTTCCGATCGCAATTTCACGGCCCTTACACCCTTGATTTAACTTTATAGCGAGTTCTTTATTGATCTCTACAGTTTCCTTATGCATAAAGTGCTGACGTATATCTTCGGCTTGAACAGGTTTAAATGTCCCTAAGCCAACATGTAAAGTGAGCTCGCAAAGATCAATACCTTTGAGTATCAACTCGTCAATCATTTTTTTTGTAAAATGTAAGCCTGCAGTTGGGGCGGCTACGGCACCTTCTTGTTTTGCAAATACTGTCTGGTAGTTTTTGACATCGGCTTGAGTTGCTTGATCCCGCTTAATGTAGTGAGGTAAAGGAAGCTGTCCTACTTTATAAAGCTCTTCTTTAAAACTTTGCTGAGAGTAAAATTTAATAAGAAGTAACCCTTCCGTTAGGCGATCCAAAACTCGTCCGTAGAGAGTATCACTAAAAACAATAGATGCACCGATAGAAAGTTTTTTCGACGGCCGTGCCATGACTTCCCACACATCTCCTTTCTCTCTTTCTTTGGATAATAGTACCTCGATTCTAGCTCCTGTTTCCTTACGCCCAATAAGACGAGCAGGAATAACTTTTGTATTATTAAAGATAAGTCGATCATTTGGGGACAGCATTTCTTTAAAATCGCGAAAAAGCATTTCTGAGAGATTGCCCGATTTTCGATCAACAATCATCAATCGTGAATGATCGCGTGGTTCGACCGGCTTTTGAGCAATCAGTTCTTCGGGTAAATCAAAATGATAAGACTGTAATTGATAAACATTCATGACTAAAAAATAGCTTTAAAAATGCACTTCATGTTTCTTGTTAGTCAAAATAAAAAGCAAGAAAACCCTCAACTCTGTTGAAGCATGTAAATTGTAATAAAAATTAAATTTTAGTTAAAAGGAAAAATAAAAATAAATAGGATATTTATGTTTTCTTTTTTTACAAAAAAAGTTGCCCTCTTTTTTTTCTGTTTTAATCTAGGTCTTTTTTTGGACCTGCTTTCTGAAATTGAAAAAGCCACCGTTACTTGGACCCCAATACTTTGCAGTGGGTCCTGCGTTAAAACTTTAGAGCGTCATTTTTCAAAAATAAAGGATATCGCAAACATTAGCATTAACCAACAGGTCGGGATGGCTGAGTTAAGTTGGAAGCCAAATGCTTCCTTTAACTTTACCTCCATTGCTACTGCAATGGGGCTTGTTGGTCTTAGTATAAGAGACATACGAGTAAAGGTTAGAGGCACTATTCGAGTAAGCGGCAAAAATTATCGAGTGATTTCATTGGGCGACAACACTCCCTTTGTTTTATTAAATTCAGTAACGCCTTATCGAGGAACGTATGTTGTGGAATTTAATCCTGCCAATAGAGAACTTCGGCCCGAAATGCGTCAAAGGCTTCATGAGGCGCAAAAGAAAAACCAGGTGGCCATCATTGAAGGACCATTATTTATGCCAGAAAGAGCACCTCCTTTTATGATTGTGGTGGATCAAATAAAGTTTATCGATAAAATTCCCTCGAAAAATCAGCTGAAAAGACGTTAATACAAGATCCTTGCAAGTTAGCTTCAAAGAGCTTATAGTTTGAGCTGAAAACTAAAGCTCAAGTCATTTTGTGAATCAACAAATCCTTTTAAAAAAAGTCAAGGTCCATAATTTAAAGTCTGTGGATCTTGCATTGAACCCAAACCAATTAATTGTCTTTACTGGTGTGTCGGGCTCAGGAAAGTCCTCCTTGGCTTTTGATACTCTTTTTGCTGAAGGACAAAGGCGCTATGTTGAGTCTTTATCCACTTTTGCAAGGAGACAAATTAATGAGCTGGCCAAACCGGATATAGAAAGTGCTTCGGGAATTTCGCCCACTATCTCTATCGAACAAAAAACAGCAGGGCGAAATCCTCGCTCAACCGTGGGAACTTTGACGGAGATTTACGACTACATTAGAGTTCTTTTTGCAAGAATAGGCAAACCTTTTTGTCCTGTTAGTGGAGAACCTGTATCTCCTCAAAGCCGCGAAAGGATTATCAAGCTTGCTCAAATCCTCCCCGAAGGCACGAAACTGATTATCCTCGCACCCTACTCAAAAGGGAAGAAGGGGGAATTTAAAGAAGACTTTCAAGAATTAGTAAAAAAAGGCTTCATGCGTGCTCGAGTAGATGGGAAAATAGTGCATTTGGATGAAGAGATCTCGCTAGATGGCAATTTAACACACGATGTCGATGTCCTTATTGACCGAATTGTTGTCAAACCCGAAAATTACTCAAGAATTGCCGAATCTGTCACCACGGCATTGGATTTTGGAAAAGGATTGCTTTCACTATTAGATGCAGATACAGACGAAGAAAAATTATTTTCCATGCATGCCTATTCACCCAAATCAGGCCTTTCTTATCCTTCTCTTGAACCTCACGATTTTTCCTTTAATAGCCCTTCCGGAATGTGTTCCGAATGCCATGGGCTTGGTTATATCCAAGAATTTGACTTAGAAAAAATTATTGATCCTGAAAAAAGCATTGCGGAAGATTGCTGTCTTGTAGGAAGTTCCTACCAAACCGTAAGGTACGGCAATATTTACCGTAATCTTGCCACTCTTTATGATTTTAGTGTGCATACACCTTGGAAAGCCCTTTCCCAACAAGCTAGGAAAGTTTTTCTTAAAGGCAATGACAAAAAATGGACTAGGATGCAGTTCGTTCATCCACTTACAGGAGCGTCCTGGATAGATCATATCCAATGGAAAGGAGTGCTCCACGAGGCAAAGGCGCGCCTGGCAGAAGCTAAAAGCGAAGGTTATCGCAATAAGATGCTAAAAATCATGAGCGAGCAATGCTGCCCAATTTGCCAAGGCTCCAAACTTAAACCCTACCCCTCTGCTGCCAAGTTTGCAGGGAAAAAAATCCATGAAATTACACAACTTACAGTCAGGGAATGCTTAAAGCTATTTCAGACAGTTGAACTTCCAGAACTTGAATTTAAAATTGCGGAAGAGTTGCTAAAAGAAATTAAGGAAAGGCTTAATTTTTTGTTAGAGGTAGGTCTTCACTACCTTACACTCGAAAGACGATCACCAACGCTGTCTGGAGGAGAAGCCCAGCGAGTTCGTTTAGCATCCCAGATCGGCTCCGGCCTTGTCGGCATCACCTATATTCTCGATGAACCTTCCATTGGATTGCATCCCAGAGACAACAAAAAATTACTTAGCACTCTCAAACACCTTCGTGATATTGGTAACACAGTTATTGTTGTTGAACATGACGAAGAAACAATCTGGGAAAGTGACTACGTTGTTGATTTTGGGCCTGGAGCAGGCAAGGAAGGGGGTGAAATTGTCTACCAAGGACCCATTGAGGGTCTCTTAAAGTCTCAAAGGTCATTAACAGGCGCTTACTTATCCGGAAAAAAGGAAATTTCCATTCCTAAAAAACGCAAAAAAAAGACAAGAGAATCTTTAAAAATTGTTAAAGCAAGCCATCATAATTTAAAAAATATCGATGTTACGCTCCCCTTAGGACTCTTTGTCGCAATCACTGGCGTATCTGGTTCAGGAAAGTCCTCACTCATTTCAGATACCCTCTACCCAGCTCTGTCGAACCATTTACATCAATCTGATCTTCCAGTTGGAAAACATCACTCTATTAAAGGTAAAGAAAAAATCGATAAGATTATCGCTATTGATCAAACACCCATCGGGCGCAATCCTCGATCAAATCCAGCAACATATATTAAGTTGTTAGATGAGATTCGCGCATTGCTTAGTCAACTTCCCGAAAGTCAAGCAAAAGGTTTTACAGCAGGCCGGTTTAGCTTCAATGTAAAAGAAGGATCTTGTTCTGAATGCCATGGGATGGGTCAAATTAAGATCGATATGGATTTTCTAGAAGATGCCTGGGTTGATTGCCCTCTTTGCGCTAATCAGCGTTTCGATCCTGAAACGCTATCTATCTTTTATAAAGGAAAAAACATTTATGACATCTTAGAAATGGATGTTGACCAGGCGCATGCTTTTTTTAAAAATATTCCTTCTATTAATAGAAAGCTAAGTACTCTTCAGGAAGTAGGCTTAGGCTATTTAAAAATTGGCCAGCCATCAACAACTCTTTCAGGTGGAGAAGCACAGCGTATTAAATTAGCAAAAGAGCTCGTTAGGCCCTCTACAGGCCAAACACTTTACATTTTAGATGAGCCTTCTACTGGATTGCATTTCCATGATATTCATCATTTATTGAATGTGTTACATAAATTAGTGGAGCTTGGAAACAGTGTTGTGGTGATTGAACACAACATGGATATAGTAAAAACTGCTGACTGGATTATAGATTTAGGCCCGGAAGGAGGCTATGAGGGTGGACAACTTGTCGGAGAAGGCCCTCCAGAAACAATCTCCAAAATGGATACGCCAACAGGAAAAGCGGTCAGCGATGCGTTAAACCAGCATGCTCAAGATAAGATTCGACTCCTTGAAGATAAAGAAAAAGCCTCCCCTAACACTATCCCCAAGCCTATTCAAAACGTTTCAGTTAAGGGTGCCGAACAAAACAATTTAAAGCATCTTGACATTTCCTTTCCAAGAGAGAAGATTACCATTTGCACAGGGCCATCTGGATCGGGAAAAACATCATTTGCATTTGATACTGTTTATGCAGAAGGGCAAAGACGCTATATTGAATCACTCTCACCTTATGCTCGCCAATTTGTAAAACAAATGTCTAAACCTAAAGCAGGTCTCATTGAGGGTTTATCACCTGCTATTGCTATTGAGCAAAAATCCCATGCCGGCAACCCTCGTTCCACGGTAGGCACAATGACAGAAATATATGACTACCTAAGGCTTATGTATGCCAGACTTGGGGTTCCACATGATCCAGAAACTGGCGAAGTCATTCAATCGATCAGTAAATCGTATGTAGCCCAAAAACTCCTTGAATTACCAGAAAATGAAAAAATTCAAATTCTTGCACCTATTGAGATTAAGAAAAATGAGAAATTTGCAGATGTGATTAACCGTCTAAGAAGACAGGGATTTTTACGTATACGTTTAAATGGTGAATATCATGATCTTGAGGAACCGCTAACGGAAGAAATTTTCGATCGTAAACGTAAAAATGAGTTCTTTTTAGTCATTGATCGGTTAAAAATTACCCCCTCCATTGAACAGAGACTATTAGAAGCGATTCAGGCAGCCTCTGATTTGGGAAATAACCAATTGACCGTTGCTCGGGAAAATGGTAAAGATCTATTCTTTAATCTTGCTTTTGCTGTAGCTAGCACAGGTCGCTCCTTTACAGAAATTACCCCACATACTTTTGCTTTTAATAAACCAGAAGGCATGTGCCCAGAATGTTTGGGATTAGGTTATACTTATGGAGCTAACCTAATGAGTAAACCAGAACTTCTTCATTTATCTGCGATAAGCTTATTGCGCTTTTTGTGGGCAGGAACATATGACTGGCAGCCATTTATAATTTCGTTTTTAGACGACCTTGGGATTGATCCGCATATTCCTTTAAATGACCTAACCTCCAAACAGCTCCATCATTTTTTAAACGGATCTCTGACAGAAATTGAGACAAAAAGTGGGCTTCGCTTGCGTTGGCAAGGGATTAATACTTCTCTTGTGAAAGCAGGCCGAAATGCGCGCAACGAAGTAAAGGAACGCATCTTACCCCTTCTTGATGAAGATACCTGCTCAGCATGTGAAGGCGACCGTCTTAATCCCCTAGCGAGAAACGTGACTTTGATTGGCTTTACAATTGGCCAACTTTGCCACATGCCTGTTTTGCAAACCCTCGAAGTCATTAAAAATATTGCCATTGACAAAGCAAATAGGCTTCTAGAAGATGTCCAAAACCAGCTTGTCAGCAGGTTGCAATTCCTTAATGAGGTCGGTTTAGAGTACATTGCGCTTGACCGCAAAGCCCCCTCTCTTAGCGGTGGCGAAGCACAACGCATTCGCTTAGCACGGCAGCTTGGAAGTGGCTTAACAGGGGTCCTCTATGTTCTTGATGAGCCAACGATAGGTTTACATCCACATGACAATGAAAAACTTAATCGAGCCTTGCAAAAATTAAAGCAATTAAAAAATACCCTTCTTATGGTGGAGCACGATCCTCTATCAATTGCCTGTGCAGACCACATTATCGATTTTGGACCTGGATCAGGATCGCATGGTGGCCACGTGACAGCTCAGGGAACCTATGAAGAGATTTTAAAGGATCCTCATTCCTTAACGGGTAAGTATCTTTCCCATCAAATTGAAGTTCCCAGACCGAATCAGAGGAGGCAGTCTAAAGAATTCCTCAAAATTCGACACGCTAAGTCAAACAATCTTAAAGACTTATCTTTAGATATACCGATTGGAGCTTTAACTTGTTTTACCGGTGTTTCAGGGTCGGGCAAATCTACGTTACTTCATGATGTAGTTTTTCAGGCAGTACAAAAAGGACTTCTACAAAGCGACAAGGTCACCTTAAAGGGCATTGCTCAAGTGTCTGGAATTCACCATTTTGAAAAACTTCTTTTTATTGATCAAAACCCTATAGGCCACACTATCCGATCAGACATTGCAACTTATACAGAAATCCTTACTCCTATTCGTGAATTATTTGCATCTATACCAGAAGCAGCAGCAAGAGGATTGCAGCCTAAAAACTTTAGTTATAACCACAGAAGAGGAATGTGTACTAATTGTTGGGGACTGGGTTTCAAGAAAGTCTCGATGCATTTTCTCCCTCCAGTAAAGGTAGTCTGTGACGAGTGCCAGGGACTTCGACTCAATAAGTTGAGTCTTACTATACATTATAAAGAAAAAAATCTTGGACAACTACTAAACTATACGATCGATGAATTAAAGATTTTTTTCGCAAATCATTTTCGAATTATTCGTATTTTAGATACTTTAATTTCTGTCGGCCTTGGTTATCTTAGACTCGGGCAAGAAATGGTTTCTCTCTCCGGTGGTGAAGCCCAACGCATCAAACTAAGTCGTGAGCTCTCTAAGCGATCACGAGGAAAAACACTTTATTTGCTTGATGAACCAACAACAGGCCTTCATAGCGATGATATTGTAAAGCTGCTTAAAGTTTTGCATCAACTTATTGACAAAGGCAATACAATGGTCATGATTGAGCACAACTTAGATATGATTAAAAATGCAGACTATATTTTCGATATTGGTCCTGGTTCTGGAGAAATGGGAGGGTCAATTATCGCTCAAGGATCGCCGGAACAGCTCATAAAAAATGAGAATTCTTTCACTGCCCACTACTTAACAACTGTTATTTAATTCGCGACTCTTTATGCTTTTTGAATTCTAGTTTTTTATACTTATTTTAATTAAAACAAACCATGAATATAGCAAATACGGCACGCTCCCTTCCCTTAATAACAAGCTCAAAAATCGTTCAAAAAAAATTTCTTTGTTTTACATGGAATAAACGTTTAGTGTTTACGACAACTTCAAAACAAATCTATTCCGTTGCCATTAAAACGTCAAATGCAGCAAGTTTACAGAACGAATGCCTGCTAGTTGAGTCCAAGCAGCTATGTGTTGAGCTCAAACATTCAGGAAATCCAGGGGACGAATTGATTACAGAAATGCTGGATGCTGATCCATGTCAACGCATTTCAGCCGAGCAGTGTCTAAAGAAATTAGATATTTTGTTAGCCTCAAAAGACTTTATTTAAGTCTTTTTTTAACTTAGTCCCTTTAAGCTTCACCAATGTGATAAAATAGCTTTAAAAGCCAATATTTACCAATCAATAGAGGAAATTGGCAAATTTTTTGACAGTCCTCTTATCAACTTCTGTATTCTCAGAGGAATTTGGTGCACAATGCAATTGTGTCCCAGCTCCTCGTCGAAATAGACTCCATTAAAAGAGTTTAGTGATCGAGCTGCTTGATAGAAGAGAGCGTTAATGCCATGCTCATCCCTTTCGGGAAGGGTAAATCGAAAGCCACAAGGAACAAATGTAAAAGCTTCTTTTTTCCAACTTTGCTTAGCGACTTGAAGGGCTTCTTCAATCGTTGGGGCTTGAATTTCCGTTTCTACATCACCTTCTTCTTTTCCCAAACACCATACATAGCAATTGTCATTGATTCTACGCAAAATAAACAACTGCTGTGGTGCAATTTTTCCAATGTGAATAATCTCAGACATCCCCATCTTCCTGATCTTTTGGACGGATAACTTCTATTTTCTGTTTGCGTTCTGCATAAAAATATTCTTTTAAAATAATATAGAGTCCCCCAAAGATAAATAAGACAGGCATCAGAACATCCCAGGACAGGCTGAAAAACGAGAGAAGAAATAAACCCAATAAGATAACTGAGGTTACCATAAGATCAAAGATTCGATGGGTAAAATACTGGCGAATGGCAAGATTTGCAAATAGCACTAGTAGTATTCCAGGCCACCAAAAACCAGTATAGAACAGGATTCCCAAGCCAACTAAAAAAATTCCGTTAGCCAGCGCATCAGCCTTTCGTTTCTCTAAAATAAAATATCCCATAAAACGCTTCCATTGTTTTAAATCGTCTCAACAAATAATTGGTCAAAAACTTAACTGCATATTAGAATACTATAAAAAATTAAACTACCAATGCTATTAGAAAGAATTAGCGATCACACCTTTAATTTATACAGCCATCAGAACAAAATTGTATCTATTTCGGTGCACTCTCCTTCTCCTGAATTAAACTACAATTTGGCTTTTAAAGCAGCAGATTCTTTCTTTAAGCACTAACCCTGCTCCAAACAAAAACGTTTTCGTTTAGAGATAGGAACGGCCTTGTTGCATAAATCATCCTACGGCAAACCCATGCAAAATAACTAAATTTAAATCTTTTTAAATTGCCTCACTGAATT
>VKHO01000021.1 GCA_011125455.1 Chlamydiales bacterium STE3
TAATAGATTCACCTTCTCTTTAGCAAGCAGATCCTATCCGCAGCGTTTCTTTCACTTTTGCGCATAAATCTCGTCCACAGGATGATTTATGCAACAAGGCCATGGTTCATCTTATTCCCCCATCATACCTAAAAGACTCAATGGACTTCCAAAGTCTCGCCAATTGTACAAAAAGAAATAGGGCGGTTTGACGCATTCAGAACTCTGGTTACTAAGGTGGACCAACAACGGTCTGTGATACCGCTTCGCAGCCAGCGGCAAGTTGTTTGAAATTCTTTTCTCTTATACGGCTTTTGGGCCACCTATTTTATAGAGCGACGATGTCCTCCTCAAAATTAGGGGCTGTAGCTCTTATCGTAGTTACCATAAATTAGCCATCGAGAAGGCGTATTTAAATTTATCTAGGCTCACTGATTTGGATCATGGAAAACGTGCTCAGAAGTGCTTGCGGAAAAATTGAGATAGCTTTGATTTGAACCAAGGAACCGCTTGGTTATGGGGGGGTGCAAATTTCACAAATTACCATCATTAGCAAGCTAACGACATTAAAAAATAACTTTTTGAAACGTCTATTGCCCTTTTTGATCGTTTGGGGTAACTTATCTGTAATCAGATAGTCCCCATCCCATCTGCTATCAAAAGCGTTAAAAATGAAGTTCTTTTATAGCAAAGAAATGTATAAATTTGGATCATTCTCTTCGCTGCCTTTTTGGAACTATTTCGTGTACTTATATACTGGTAATACTTGTTTGTCGGCTAACAATTTTTTTTAAACTAAGCATAATTTGGTGATTTTTATGGCAAATTTTATTTCGTCACTTGTAGAGAACATTCGCGGCAGTATCGATTCTCCTTATGGGGAAACACACCAAGAGGCAAAAATAGGTCTCCAAACCATTGGACTTACCTCAACTGCTACTTTGGTTACTAGTGTAGCTTTTGGGGTATTTGGTGTTGCTTTGACTATTTGGGGCGGACTGGCTGCCATTGTTGGATTAACTATTATTTTAGTGAGCCTACCATTAGGTTATTTATCCTATAGTGCTTATAAATTATCAGACAATATGAATGACATTATAGTTAATCCCAAAAAATACCAAGGCCAAAACCTGTTAGGAGCGAATATTGACAAAGAAAAAATTAAAAAGAAACTTAAAAAAGAAACTGTTTGCCTGAAAGCGAATATTGACAAAGAAAGGATTAAAAATAAACTTAAGCAGGAAACTGTTTGTCTTAATTGGGTTATCGATTGTGTGGTGGAGATGATAACCGAAACAGACCTCAAATCATCGCCTACTCAGACTAATATGGATTTTTTGTCGTCTGCTTTTCTAGAGGATGAGGAAAGGTTCCTTAAAAACTTGGCTTATTAATCTCCTTTTTTCAACTATGACTGCTGTGTTTTAGGCTGGAATCATTTACCAGCTTTGGGATTAGCCGCTGCCATTTACTTCGTTGCAAATGGCAGCGTCTTTCAGCATCAACATTTGAAGGTAAAAGTCCAATATAACTGACAATCTTGCCTCTCCCCTATATTCTCCAGCATGAGATGTTTAGTTAGTTTTCTATCTTCATGCCCACTATTTTGAAAAGAATCGTGCATAGCTATTTAGCCTTCGCAACCTCTCGCTTTCACTTCTTCAAGTTGAAGGATAGCGCGATAGGCCCATGCAATAAGCTTAGCATACCCCTGTTGTTATAAATGATGTACTTCTCGACAGGCCAATTTCTCAGCTAAGAACCTTCGTTTTTCAGCAACATGGAATTAACTGGAATTTTTCTTTAGAGATGAGCTAATAAAAAATGCAAGGTCAATTTTTTTAAAGTTTAAAGCTCTCGCCAAGGTAGGTACGACGTACTTCTTGATCATTGACCAACTCCTCCACTGATCCAGAACGCATGACTTTACCATCGTAAACAAGGTAACTACGATGAACTACTGAGAAAATCTCTCTGGCATTATGGTCAGTGATCAAAATGCTAATATTTTTTTGAGACAGCAAGTGGATCAGGTGTTTGACCTCCTGTACGGAGATGGGATCGATATTCGCAAAAGGTTCATCTAGTAAAAAAAAGGAGGGGCAAGTGATTAAAGCCCTTGTGATATCTAAGCGACGGCGTTCCCCTCCGGACAAAGCCGCAGCTTTTTTCTTCGCTAAATGCTTTAAATTCAAATTGTTAAGATGCGATTCTAACTGATACCCTCTTTCTATTTTTGAAAGTTTTAAACCTTCCAAGAAACACAGAATATTTTCTTCAACAGTCAAATTGCGAAAGACGGATGGCTCCTGAGCAAGATAGCCCATCCCCATTCTTGCTCTTTTGTGAATGGGCATATTTGTAACATCATTTCCATTGAACAAGACCCTCCCTTTATCTGGGCGGATAAGGCCTATCGTCATATAGAAAGATGTGGTTTTTCCAGCCCCATTGGGACCGAGAAGACCTACAATTTCTCCCTGCATTACCTGAAAAGAAAGCCCTGAAACAACTTTTCGCCCACCGTAAGACTTTTCTAAATTCTGGACATCCAAACAAACTTGGCTCATGACAAAGGCTCCTTAAAAACCTGTTCTAGAAATTGAAAGCGTTTTTTCAGTTTTTCTAATTCATCATCAGCAAAGATAAAATGCACATTCCCCACACCGCGCACAGAATCTTTATTTGTGATTACATCCCGTTTAATTTTTAAGGCTGGAGCACTTAGCTCTAGGCTATTTAATTTATCATACAGTAATACTCGATTTTCCTTACCTTCAAGCGCTAATTCCTTTTCTATAAAAGAGTATTCAGAATGATCAGCGAGAATATACTGAGACTGGGTTGAGGCGAATTGGTTGACAATACGCACATCTCCATCTAAAAAAAGTTTTTGCGGTTTATCTTTTTTGCCATCAGCTAAATAATAAAGGTGAACAGTTTGTGCAGAAATTGTGCCATGACTATCTTGATAAATGGCAGGTTGTGCTTCTTTCGATTGAAGGGAAATCTCTTTACGTTGATGATCAATTGTAAGGAATTTAGAACTAATGAGCCGATGCTCTTCATTTTTTTCATCTAGATGAACCAAATAGGCTTCGCCTTCACAGGTTACGTGAGAGATGTCTTGCTGCTCATCGTTTTTTTTAAAAAAAACCGAGACTTGGCCTTGGGTTTGGAGAATTCCAAATCCTGAATCTTCAATAAGCACATCCTCTTTTAAAATGAGAAGTTGGCGACTGTCATCCCATTCCATAACCTTTGAAGAGAAGTAAACTTTTGCACTATCTCTAATTAAGACCCCAGATGGATTTTTGAAGATAACCTGCTTTTGGAGAGGATAGATCTCAATGCGATCGCAAGAAAGGTGGTGCTTAGCATTAAGAACAAGTCGGCATTGTTTACCATTTCCATTGGAGTTAAGCAAAATTTTATTATCGATATAACTTGCAGAATCTCCAAAAGCTTGAAGTTGATCCTTATACACAATTTCGACTTCTTGCTCAGCAGTTAGGTGATTTTTTAAAACCTTAGGAGTAGATAAAGTTGATGGATTCCAAGAAATTCCCATACGAATGCTTTGAATTTCTAAGGAATTCGAGGCATCTTTGAAAAAAGCTTTGATAAGCTCATTCCCCAAAAACAAGCCTCTGCCACCCGGACAATCAAAGACAGCGGAGAGGGCATTTAATTGGCTGCCATTTTTTAAATTAAGTTGCACTTCGTCTTGGAGATAAATGCTTTTTAGCTGAGCCTGCTCGTCGGCATGCAGTGTGGCTTTTTCCGTGGAAACAATGCCAAGATCATGCGTTAATTGAACTTGGCCTTGCAAAGACAGAAAGTTTTCCGAGTATTGTGCATAATTAGCTTTAATGCTAGTAGGTTCCGCCCATACAGAAGGCGTTAGAAGCAGCAATAGCGTAAGCCATCTCATGGATAGATCAATGCCTCAATCTCATAGGCCTTAAATTGCAGGTCTTTATTGAATGAAAAAACAGCTTGCTTTGCCAAGCTTTTCAATTGAGGCGTAAACGCTTCAAAGTTATCTGGAAGGGTGTTTCCTGGAATAAAGAACCTTTCAACTACCACATCTTCTGCTTCTAGCTCTTGCGTCTGATAATGGTAGGTTGCACGATGAGAGTGAACACACTGAACAATTTGCATAATGTTCCGACAATCTGATTCTTCAAGCCAGGAAACATCTAGGGAAGGATCACTATTTTGAATAAGATACTTCCCATTAACTTGCTTATAAGCTTTTTTCCCATTTTCTAAATTTGCGAACAACGCTTCCTGTACTAGGCAAAAAACATTACTCATCCTCTCTACTATGGCCTTCTTATTATCTTTTTGCTCATAAAAAAGCGACGAGTTGCTGCATTTTATTCTTACAACACGCTTTCCCTGTTTTTCTCCTGATAAGAAAAATTCTTTCACGATTTTATATCTCTTTTGTTTAGCACTATAAGGCTCATGCGTTTGAGGCCTTACATTACTTGATGAAGTAAGTGCTAAGTAAGCTTGCTTGTCATTTGTACCGTTTATTCCTAGATGCCAAAAGAGGAAACCAAAACTAATGGCAAGACAAATGATAGAAAAAACAATCGCTTTACGAAAAATCATGATTTCGAATTATTCTGCACAATAGCATAAATTTCTTCTAAAACATCTAATAGCTTAGGTAAATCTTTAAAATTCAGCATATTAGATCCATCACTTTTTGCCTGTTCAGGATCTTGATGCGCTTCGATAAAAAGGCTATTGGCACCCGCTGCAATTGCCGCTCTTGCTAGAGGGGCAACGAACTCTCTTTCCCCTCCCGAGCTATCTCCTTTTCCTCCAGGCAGTTGAACAGAGTGGGTAGCATCAAAACAAACAGGACAACCCAATTTTTGCATTAGGGGGATAGAGCGCATATCACAAACCAAGTTATTGTACCCAAAACTCACTCCTCTCTCCGTCAAGATGATCTTCTCATTTCCTTGGGAATGAATTTTATTAATCACATTTTTCATGTCGAGAGGAGCCATAAATTGTCCCTTTTTGACATTGATTACAGCTTGAGAAGAGGCAGCAGCAATGATGAGATCTGTCTGACGGCACAAAAAGGCGGGGATTTGGATCACTTCAAAAACGCGACCACAGGCCTTTGCTTCTTCCGGGGAATGGACGTCTGTAAGCACAGGAAGGGCAAATTCTTTTTGCACTTTTTCTAAAATGCGCATTCCTTCATCAAGCCCTGGGCCTCTAAAAGATTCATGCGAAGAACGATTAGCTTTATCATAGCTTGCCTTGAAGATTAAATTGGACTTACGCTTATGAAAAAGGTTTTTTAGGGTTTCTGCCGCTTGTAATACTTGCTGTTCATCCTCTATTACACAAGGGCCGCAAATCACCGTTAATGGCTCCCCTTCGCCTATAAAAAAATTACCGACTGGAACTTTGCGTATTGTCATACAATCACCCTTACTTTATTTGATGTTGAAAATGATTCTAAAAACTTCTGTATATTTAACTCTGTTAATTTACCGTCCTCCATAAACGTAATGCTTTCTTCTAAATCAGCAAGCGGCTCTAGAACAAAGCGACGTTTTTTCCATTCGGGATGTGGGAGATACAGTTCTGGGGTGCACCGCACTTCATGGCCGACAAATAACAAATCTAAATCAATGATTCTAGGTGCATCTTTAGGCTTAGGAACTTTCCCTAAACTCGTCTCAATCTCTTGCAGTTGACAGAGAATTTTCTCTGCTGGCATTGGCGATAGGAATGCACATACTGCGTTAACAAAAAAATCTTGAGGGATGTCACTAAGTGGTTCAGTCTCATAAAAGCGGGAAGCACGGAAAAAAGAAATTTCTTTTAAAGCTGCTATTGCATCTAGAGCTTGTTTGATTGTTAGAAGCGGAGTACCTAAATTACTTCCTAGCGAAACATACACTTGTTGCATCTTTTCTCACAATTAAAAGGGATTTTAACCCACTCAATTGAATTAATTCTAGAGTTATTGATTTAAATAAGTTAAAAGATAAATGGCACAACAGCCCAAGAGTGCATTCCACTTTTTCATGACGCAAAAAAAAACGACAAATTCTTTAATTAATACATTGCAAGAGCTTCTAGCCAGCTTAAAAGAGAAAGATCCTGAATTGGGAGCAATTTTCCAAATTTTATCGGAACGCGGGTATGCGGCAATGCTTTTTCTTTTTAGCTTTCCCTTTTGCTTCCCCATCACGATTCCAGGGCTGTCTACCCCATTTGGTTTTGCCATCGCCTACATAGGGCTGCGGTTGGCATTCGGCCACGGTAATTGGCTGCCAAGCGTACTAATGAAAAAAAAGATTTCCCACTCCACTCTTAAAAAAGTTTCTGAAATCGCCATAGGGACTTTACATCACTTGCGTTTTCTAATTTCTTCACGTTTAACTTGGTTCGTTAAAAATCCTAAGTTGCATGTCATTCATGGCTTGACAATTACTTTTTTAGCCTGCTGCCTCGCTCTACCTCTACCCATTCCTTTTTCCAATACTGTATCAGCTCTCCCTTTAGCTTGTTTTGGGCTAGCTTTACTCGAAGATGATGGCCTTTTTATTCTTATAGCCTATTTTTTTACCCTTATCTGTTTTACTTTTTTTGTACTTTTGGCGTGGTTCGGAAAATCCGGAATCACATTTATCTTAAGCTACGTTGGCATTGTCTAAACGCAAACTCTAGAAAGCAATGCAGATATTAACCTTCTAAGCTTTTTTTAATTGAAAATTAGATGGTAATTTCGCTATTATGTTACCATCCTTGGACTGATAGCTCAGCGGATAGAGCACCCGCCTTCTAAGCGGGTGGTCGCAGGTTCGAATCCTGCTCGGTCCGACCTTACCTATCCCCTACTTAAAATCTCAGCAATTTACTCTCTAATTAATAGCATTCTCAGGAAAAGAACCCTTTCCGAGTAAAATTACTGCAATTTATCTTTATCTAAAAATCCTACTTCCCTATCCTATGGAGTAAAGCATTCAGATAAATATGTCTAGCCAAGTTTCTAACAGTTTAAGCGTGGCGCCGACTTCTTTCCCACCTAGCTGCACGCCAAATAGTTCCTTAGATAAGTTTGCCTATGAAGTTTTACTTGAAAAGCCGACAAGCGAAGAAAGGGATTGCTTTAAATTGCAGATAAAAGACTTTAAATCTGCCCCACCCATAAAAAAGGGCAATCTCTGTTTTGACAGCTTTAAAATTTTTGAAAAACAGATACAAAATATAATACAACGACTTAAACATCTAAAGACGAAATTATCCGTTTACATGTTCAAGCCGCTGTCTAAATTTTTACCGAGATTTTTGCCAATCCTATGAGTTACTCTGGACGGCTGCCATTTTCTTCGAGAATTTCAAGATTTACACGAATGCCGTTTCTACTTGCCACTGACATAAGAAGCGTACGAATAGCATTAATTGTTTTACCTTTTTTCCCAATGATTTTGCCGATATCGGACTTTTCAACTGAAAGCTCAATGATGAGCGTTTGTGTGCCACCAATCTCATTAATCTTTACTTTGTCTGGGTGATCAACTAGATTTTTGACAATGTATGCTACAAACTCTTTCATAACTCGTTCCTTGTCGAAGTTAGTAAATCCTTTCGGCAGTTAGTAGAAACCATAAAAACATACTACTAAGCCTTGAACGTTAGATTAGCCTAATAAAGCGATATTAATCTACAAAAAAAATCGGACAAATTTCGTCCCTATAGATTTTCTCTAGATGAAGAATTTTCTCCATCGCTTAATAACTCTCAAAGAAAAAATGTCTTCCTTTTTTTGATCGTTAAGTATTTGTGTCTCAAAACACTCTATGAGCATTGGAGATGCGAACTGAGCGTGAAAAGTTTTTTTTTATTTAAGAAAAAAACCACGCATTTGCTATTGTGCAATCAGCATTAGTATTAAAATAATTCTTTTATGTGAAATTAACTAGCATCGAATGCTCGAAAATGTGGTGAAAAAATGAATTTCTTCCAGATCTATTTATAAAAAACTCTACACGGTATTGACAAAGTGTTTTCAATATTTATTTTTCTATCATTAAGGTAATGGGACCATCATTGATCGACTGTACTTGCATAGAAGCACCAAAAATCCCAGCCTGCACATTTGGTAGATCTTTTTTTAGTCCTTGCAAAAACTGCTGGTAAATTGGCAAAGCATAAGAGCTATGCGCGCTTTCCATAAAATCAGGCCGCCTTCCATTCTTGCATTTCCCATATAACGTGAATTGGCTTACTACAAGTAACTCTCCTTTCACATCCATTAAGCTAAGATTCATTTTATCGTTAGTGTCGCTAAAAAGACGTAAATTCAACACTTTATCCACATACCATTGAATATGTTCTTGCCTATCGTCTTTGTGAATGCCCAACAATGCCAAAATGCCGCTGCCTATTTTCCCTACAATGCGGCCTTCCACTGATACCGATGCTTCCTTGACACGTTGCACTAAGACTTTCATAACAAATAACTTTTAAAATTTTTACTGATGATTTCCTTCATATCTTGTGGCAAATCAGCAGAGAGACTTAAGCTTTTCTCTTGGAATGGATGCATGATTCTAAGGGAGGCTGCGTGTAGATAGGGGCGTTCTGCTTTATATTTACTATTTGCAGACTCACGACCATAAAGAGGATCTCCTAAAACAGGTGTATTAAGAAAATTTAAGTGCAAACGTACTTGATGTGTGCGGCCTGTTGCAATAATCACTTTGACCAAGCTCAGTCCTCCTTCAGAATGAAGATTTTCTATATAAGAAAGAGCTTCTCTGCCATTAGGAACGATAGCCATCTTTTGCCGAATTTTAGGATGCCTTCCAATTCGCGCTTCAACTTTTCCCGACTTAGGGCAGCCAACACAGATAGCTAGGTATTCTTTATATACCTCACGATTAGCAAAAGATTGTGTCAGCTTCTGCTGCGCGGATAAATTTTTAGCTGCTATCAAAACGCCTGTCGTGTCTTTATCTAATCGATGAACAATTCCTGGCCGTAGTGTTTCCAAACAACTGGCATCCCATTTAGTTGTCTTTTGGCAATGATACAACAAAGCATTGGCAAAGGTATGAGACCAATTTCCTGGAGCTGGATGAATGACGAGACCTTTTGGTTTATTGACCACCAAAACGGCATCATCCTCATACAAGATATCCAGCGGAATGTTCTCTGGAATCAAGGTAATTTCATGATTATAGGAGAATTGAATTTCGATTTCGTCCCCAACTTCTACAAGAATTCTTTTTTTGGCAGGCTGACCATTGATAAGGACTAAATTTTCTTCAATGAGATGCTGAAAATAGCTCCTCGAATAGGATCGCTCAAATTTTGAAACTAAAAACTTGTCAAGCCTCT
>VKHO01000022.1 GCA_011125455.1 Chlamydiales bacterium STE3
CGTCAGAAACAGACTACTCCATGCTTTTTTTATTTACATGCTATTTTAAATTCGATGTGAGGGCTATTGTGCAACAAGGCCGAGGCTACTCAAAAAAAACACTTGACGTACTACAAATCTAATTTTTTTCCTTTCAGCAATTATACCTACAATAAGCCCTTGTATTTTGACTGTGAAGCATTAACCTTATTTATTAATCTTCTTCCATTCTCTTAATGCTCTTTACAGGAATACCATGCATATCGACTGCCGTTGTTAGCCCTTCTTTCATTAAAAAAACAATAGTTTGTTTAATGTAAGTTCCAATCACTAAGTTGAAGAAATTTTAAGTTAAAAAAGGCTTCACTTCTCTAAATTTTATTTTGCGAAATGAAAAAAGCGAGGAGGAAGCCATGGAAATGCAGATTATAGCGATTTCTCGCCTTTTAGACGACTCTATCCTTTCAATTAAGCATAAAAGATTGGCCGGATGCCAAACTTTCCCTATCAGAGATTATGTTGATAAGTGTTATGGCTATGCGATTTTTTTATGGCAACATCGAGACTGGAATACAACTTCTCATGGATCATAATTATAGTCACAGCTATTTAAGCAAAAGCACGTTAAATCGTAAAATGCATGGAATTCATACAGTTTATTGGGAAAAGATTTTAGGATTTATATAAAGAGCAAAGAATCAAAGGGAATTGTCTTTAGAATATATTCTAGAGGCCTTCCTTCTAACTGCTTGTAGGAACATAAAATTATGTAACTGCGGAATTTACTCAAGTGAAGAACTTAGAGGATAGAATTTCAGTAAATGTGGAATGGTTTTATGGGCTCCAAGTCTCTGTAATAGCTTCACGAGGCTGTCCATTGCGAATGATGCTTTGCCCAAGGAAGTGAGCATGATTCAGTGCCGTTTAAAGGACAAAAGGGAATGAAATTTCTGGTGATTCAGCATACTTGGATTAGGGCTATTGAGATATGAAAGTATATTCAAAAGTTAATTGAGGGAGTATTTGGCGTGATCTCCAGAATACTGCCTAGAAAGATTCATGTTGTTACCTCATAAGGATTCAAGTTTAAAGTCCCAGGATTTCTTGTTACAGCTACAACAAATTTTTTATAAAGCTATTTGCAACTTATAGTAGATGAGCCCTTCTGAATAAAAAAAAGCCTCAGCAACATAGATTACTGAGGCGACTTGGGAGAAAAATAAAATAGGTAGCAAACTAATTGCTTACTATAATTGTCCTTCTTTCATAAATTCCCTCTGTGTTTTTACAGCTATGTAAAGAAATAACAATGGAGAAATAAGAAGCAAACCAGTACCCACAGCAGCATCCCCTAACATCGTTTTTGCCTTTTCAAACTTGAATTGCTTTGACATTTCACCGTCTCTATCAACCTCTTTCGAACATGGAGCTAATATCAAGTGAGCAATCCCTTTAAAATAGGCCTGAGCTGTCGTTGAAACAATACCTGCTAAGTCTACAAGAGAAATAGCTAGACCAATAGGCACAAAACGCTTATATTTTGATGTAAAAGCATTAGCTTTATCTATTAGTTGTTCTCTTTTCGCATCAATCTTATTGGTGGGGACATCATCCCAATCAATCCAATTAACATTTTTATTCTCGCCAGTTTTGACAGTACTCATCGTTAACTCCTCTTATTAATTTAATTAAAACTATATTCTAATTAATGGATTCAATCAACCAAATTTTATCGCTATTTATAGCTTAAGCCATTTAATGGCAAAAAATCCAGGCAAAAAAAAAGCCTCAG